>NZ_JAFAVV010000429.1 GCF_019242285.1 Bradyrhizobium sp. | reverse complement strand
CATGGGCCTGCTGTGGCAGGGATTGACGGGCATGCCGACCGCGGCGGACACCGACTGCCTGGCAAGGCTCGGTCTCGACCGGCCGAAGACGATATCCGAACGCACCTATCGCGCGCTGATCAGCGCAACGCTGCGTAGGGTGGGCTAAGCGCAGCGTGCCCACCGTTCCAGCCACCATGTGGAGAGGGCACCCCCGCGCTCAGCCCACCCTACATCTCTTCGCCTACCTGTTCTTGTTCGCCGGCTTGCGCTTCTCGATGAAGGCCGCCATGCCTTCGGCGCGGTCTTCCAGCGCGAAGGTCGAATGGAACAGATTGCGCTCGACATTCAGCCCGTCGGAGAGGGACGTTTCGAAGGCGCGGTTGATGGCCTCTTTCGCCATCGCTGCCGCGGGCCGCGACATCGCGGCGATCTTCTCCGCGGCCGCCAGCGTCTCGTCCATCAATTTGTCTGCGGGCACGACCCGGCTGACCAGGCCGCTGCGCTCGGCCTCGGCCGCGTCCATCATGCGTCCGGTCAGGCACATGTCCATCGCCTTGGACTTGCCGACTGCGCGGGTCAGGCGCTGGGTGCCGCCGATGCCGGGAATGGTGCCGAGCGTGATCTCGGGCTGGCCGAATTTGGCGGTGTCGGCGGCGATGATGATGTCGCACATCATCGCAAGCTCGCAACCGCCGCCGAGCGCATAGCCCGCGACCGCGGCGATCACGGGCTTGCGGCAGCGCGCGACGCGGTCGCCGCCGACCGAGGCGAAGTCGGCGGTGAACATGTCGATGAAGCCCTTGGGCTGCATCTCCTTGATGTCGGCGCCGGCCGCAAACGCCTTATCGTTGCCGGTCAGCACGATGCAGCCGATCTTGTCGTCGGCCTCGAGATCGTCGACGGCGGCGGCGATCTCGCGGAACACGCCGAACGACAGCGCATTCAGCATCTTCGGGCGGTTGAGCGTGACGATGCCCACCGCGCCCTTGCTCTCGACGATGATGTTCTCGAACGTGCTCATGACCACCCCATGCAAAGTTGTCGGGGCAATGTGCCCGCTCGTGGGGATGGCTTCAAGTCGCCGCTAGGGCGTGTGCCGCGCGGGCATTATGTCATCAGCATCCGTGCGGCCGAGCCGAGCGTAAGCAGCGTGCCGACGCCGATCAGGACCTTGCCGATCAGCGCGGTGGTGTCCCAGCCGCCATTGTCGTCACTGGCCGCGGCCTGTGCCGAAGGGGCGGGAGAGGAGGAGTCGGCCTGCTCGGTCATGGCCGCCGATTGCTGCGCCGCCTGCGGAGCGGCGACAGGCTGTGCCTCCTGGTTCGCGGCGGATGCGTTGTCGCTGGCTTGGTCATTCGCCGCCGCGCCGACGGAAAGGTTGCGCGAGACGTCGAAGGGGTTGCCGACCGTGGCCTGGTCGCCGGCGGTTGCGGGCGAAGCGGCCGTGAATGCCGCGAGCAGCCCGATCGCGAGAGCAAACGCCAAACGCCCAGTCGACTTGATTTTCATATGGCAATCTCCCCGTTTGCCGATCCTGCCTCAGGGAGAACTCGATGCATGTCGGCAGCGGGGCAAAAAAAGGGAATCTTCGGGCAGGAGCGGGCGGAAGCAGGGCAGCGTAACCATAGGTTGCACCGAAATGCGGTGTCGTTACCGGTTCGACAGAGTTCGATCACGCCTTCGTGATTGGCGCTTCGGGCCGTAACAATTTGAAGCATCGGCCGAATATCTCCCAGGAGTCCGTGTGCGCGAACGTGAAGACGAATGGACCGGCTTGATGCGGTCGGCCATCTCCGGCGATAGCGCGGCGTATCACCGTCTGCTCAAGGCGATCACCCCGGTGTTGCGGGCCGCGGCGCGGCGCGGCCTTGCGCGCGCCGGCCAGCCGGTCGACCAGTCCGAGGACATTGTGCAGGAGATATTGTTGGCGGTGCATCTGAAGCGGCATACCTGGGACGTCGATGCGCCGTTCGCGCCGTGGCTGTTCGCGATCGCGCGCAACAAGCTGATCGATGCGTTGCGGCGGCGGGGCAGGCGGATTTTCGTCAACGTCGACGATTTCGCAGAGACGTTGCCCGATCGGTCGCCGGCCGAGGCGGCTTCGCCGCGGGAGGTCGCGGCGCAACTCGAGACGCTGCCCGCGCGGCAGCGCGAGGTGCTGCAATCGATCGCGGTCGAGAGCGCCTCGATCAAGGATACGGCGCAAAAACTCTCGATGAGCGAGGGCGCGGTGCGCGTGGCGCTGCATCGCGCGCTCTCCAGTCTCACCGCGAAAATGAGGGAATCGTGAGATGGATACCGATCAGCTCATCCGGACCCTGGCAGCCGACAACGACCACCGCGCCCGTCCCGTCGGCTTCGTGATGGCACTGGCCCTGCTTGCGGCCTCGCCGCTGTCGCTCCTGATCTTCTTCGCGGCACTGGGCGTCAGGCCCGATGCGATGGCTGCGATGCATAATCCGTTCTTCGACCTGAAATTCGTGGTCACGCTGTCGCTCGCGAGCGCGGCGACCGCCGTGAGCTTGCACCTGTCGCGGCCCGAAGCATCGCTCGCCGGCTGGGGCTGGCTGCTGATGATTCCGATAGGCTTTCTGGTCGCCGGGATCACTGCCGAGATGACGATCCCGCAGCGTCTGCCGATGATGACGCGGCTGGTCGGCAGCAATTCGCGGGTGTGCCTGAGCGCGATCCCGGCGATGTCGCTGCCGCTGCTCGTCGGCTCCTTGCTCGGCTTGCGTCACGGCGCGCCGGCCCGGCCCGCGCTCGCGGGCGCCGTCGCCGGAATGGTGTCGGCGGGGTTCGCCGCGACGCTCTATGCCTCGCATTGCCCCGACGATTCGCCGTTGTTCGTGGCGACCTGGTACACGCTGGCGACGCTCGCCGTGACCGCTATCGGCGCACTGGCCGGAGCGAGGGTGTTGCGGTTCTGACCGGCCGCTCGCAGGCCGTCAGGCCGCTCGGTCGGGAACCGGCTTTCCCAGCTCGGCGGAATTGGATGCAAGAATGACGACGCCGTCATGCCCAGGGATTTCGCCCACCCTGTAAAACTTGGGATGAAATCTAAGCGGTAAGCCTTTAGGTTTGGTATCCTTTGCTTCCTGGTTTCCCGGCCGGCTGGCGAAGGGGATCATTGATAATCAAGAGGAAATTCGCTGGAAGCAGGGGGAGGCAGGATTTTGGGGAGAACAGCTGCTGTCTCGGAGCATGGATCTTGGTAGTGTCCGTCGCCAGTGCCTTCCAGCCTCGAGCCAAGCATGTCGTATTTTGCTACCTCTACGCTTTTGCGTCGAGAAACCGGTAACGGAAGGCGACATTCTGTGCGATAGGTCACACACGCTTCCGCAGGATTCCGGTATTCTGAAGAATCTTGCGGTTGCCGTCGAACCACAACCTCACCCATTCCGACCAAACCTGCGAGACGGCCATTGAGCGCTGCAGCCGCGACCGACGAAGTCCTGATCGGCAGGATAGCTCAAGGCGACCGCCTCGCCATGCAGGTGCTGTACGGACGGCACCATGTCAGGGTGTTCCGTTTCGGGCTCAGGCTCGTGCGGGACGAACAGGTTGCGGAAGACCTCATCAGCGAAGTTTTCCTCGATGTGTGGCGTCAGGCTGGAAAATTCGAAGGCCGATCCGCCGTCTCAACCTGGCTCCTGGCCATCACGCGATTCAAGGCGCTGTCCGCGCTCCGGCGCCGGAAGGATGCCGAACTGGAAGACGAGGCCGCCCACGCGATCGAGGACACGTCCGACGATCCCGAGGTGGCGGTGCAGAAGAAGGATACGAGTGAAGCGTTGCGCAAATGTCTGACCGCGCTTTCGCCGGATCATCGGGAAATCGTCGATCTCGTCTACTACCACGAGAAGAGCGTGGAGGAGGTGGCTGAGATCGTCGGAATCCCGGGGAACACCGTGAAGACGCGACTGTTCTATGCGCGCAAGAAATTGGCCGAACTGCTGAAGGTAGCCGGTGTGGAACGAGGCTGGCCGTGATGGCATTGAGCAAGAGAATGCTGGAACAAGAGCCCAGTGACGTGGAATTGCTGCTGCCGTGGCATGCCGCCGGCACGCTGAACCCCCGCGACGCCCGCAGGGTGGAGGAGGCGCTAGTCCGCGATGCCGTGCTGGCGCGGCAGTATGCCGTGATCCGCGAGGAGTATGCCGAGACCATCGGTCTCAATGAGAGCCTCGGCGCGCCATCGGCGCGCGCGATGCAGAAATTGTTTGCCGCGATCGACGCGGAGCCGGCGCAGGGACGGCGCTCCACGGTCAGTCTCTCGTCGCGGATTGCCGGATTTTTCGCCGGCCTGTCGCCGCGGACGCTGGCCTGGTCGGCCGGTGTCGGCGCACTCCTGCTGGTGTTGCAGGCCGGCGTGATCGGCGTAGGTCTCTTGAAGCAGCAGTCGGGCAGCTTCCAGACCGCCTCGCTCGAGCCGCCGGCTGCCAGCGAGCAAGGGCCCGTCACGCGCGGCTTCGTCATGGGTGAGCCGCCGCGTGCATTGGTGCGGTTTGCGCCCGATGCCCGCATTGCCGACATCACGACGCTGCTCGACGCCTATCATGCCTCGATCATCGATGGCGCCAAGGGCGGAATGTTCCGGCTGCAGTTCGGCACGACGGCGATGTCGCAGGACGAGGTGGCGAACCTGATGGGCCGGTTGCAGCACGAGAAGATCGTCACGCTCGCGCTCGCGACGCCGTGAGCGGCGCAAGCGCTGCGGCATGTCTTGCGTCGCGATGATACGAAGGGGCGAATGAAGGTTTTGGCACGCTGTGCCGGCGCTCGCCGTGGCGGCAATCTTGATGTCGGTCTGGTCCGGCGCCGCGGTTCGCGGGCAGAGCATCATGCGTACGCCCAACCTGAAACTCGGTTCGCGCATCCCGACATCAATTCCGGTGTCGCCCGCAGGTCGGCCACCCTGATGCGAACGGCGCGCGACCTCGGCTCACCGGGTCGTGATGATCTGTTCGGCGAGGCCGGCGCGACGCCATCCGCGCCGGTGACCGTCGCCGAGCCGCCCGGGGAAGCGAGCAAGCAGCCGGCAAAACGAGCCGAAAATGTTGCCGCACCGAAGGAAACCGCCACCGATCGCCCGCTGACGCCGCCGATCGCGACCACGGCCTGCGACAAGTCTGCTGCCGGCGGCGTCGATCATTAAGGATCTTCCCGCCCCCAGGGCATGGTTAAAAAATCGCTCGCCGCTTTGAACGGGCCGCCGTCCTGATGCGACCAATCAATGTGGGAGCGATCATTCCTCCCCACAGCTATATCAGGCGCGAGCGCCCATCCACCCCAAGCGCCCGTATGGCTTCGACCCGTCCGGTTGTCCCCCCGGACGGGTCTTTGCTTTTTGAGCATCGAGAATCAGCAGCCTGCACTTTTAAGTTGTAAATGGATGGCGCTCGCGAAAAGCTGCGAAGGACGCCGTCGCAATGCGGGATTTCTTCTTTTCTGCACGTATGAGCACGGTGCTGCGCGAAGGGTGCTCGACAACTAAAAAAGTTCTCCACAAGATATTGCGGTCACAATTTAGCGATTCGTCCGCGTTTAAGTCCGTGTTGGGTCTGCGTTCGGCTCTCTCACCTGGGCAGGTTCATGACACGACGTACAAACGCGCCGCGGAACGGCGACGTTCTCGCATGCTGGTGCGCGCTCGCCGAGCGCCGCCTGGACCACCTCACCGAGATGTTCGAGAGCGGCCGCTGGCGCCGCTATTTCACCGAGCTTTCCTTTCTCGAGAACATCAGGGAAGCGCGCAATGCGGTGGAGACCTGGCGCAACCTTTCGGCGTCGCTTCGTCCCGCCGAGATCGAGGCGCCGGCCGCCGTCGAGCGGCGCACCCCGCTGCTGCGCAACATCTGGTGAGCGTCGCCAAAGGCGCCGCGTCGAGGCTCAGCGCCGCACCGCGTTGCCGCCGATCGCGAGCTGGGCGTAACGCTGCGCGCCGTCGAGCGACAAGTCGCCGGTGATGGCGCGGGCATGATCGAGCCCGACCACGGCGCCGCGCGGTGTCTCCGCGATCATGTTGTCGTGGACGAGCGCGGTGCCGGCGCCCGCGACCACGGACACGCCGATGCCCGCAGCCGCGTTGCGGATCACATTGCCCGTGATCGCGACGTCGCGCAGATATCTGCCCCAGCCTGCGACGATGCCGAAGCCGGGCGCGTTCTCGATCACGTTACCGGTCACGGAGGTATCGGCCTCGACATAGATGCCGATGCCGGCCTCGTCCTCTGGCGCGGTGCCGATCGGCCGCTTGGGGACGAGATTGCGGATGATGTTGCCCTGCACGACGGCGAGCCGGCCGCCCTCGTTGAAGTTGCAGACGGAGACGCCGCAGGCCGCACCGTCCACGGTGTTGTTGGCGATCACCGCGCCCTCGAAGGAGAACTCCGAATAGAGCGCGACCTCGCGGACGTCGCTGATGCTGTTGCCGGTGATCTGGATGTTGGAAGCCGAATTGCCGCGCACCGCCGAATAGTCGCAATTCTTGATGCGGTTGCCGCGCACGATGACGTTGCCGGCGCGAAAGGCGTTGACGGCGTTGCCGTATTGTCCGGAGCCGCCGGGGCCGGCCTTGACGTCCTCGATGCGGTTGTCGGCGACCAGCGTGCCGTCGTCGCCGCTGGCGTTGCGCAGGATCTCGATGCCGTTGTCGTTGGTGCCGAGGATGGTGTTGCGCGTCACGGCGAGGCCGAGCGCGTCGAAGGAGACAATGGCGGTCGAGGCGATCGTGGTGAAGCGGTTGCCGTCGAGATCACCGGATACCCGTTCGAGCCAGACGCCGGCGCCGCCGCTGTTCGCGATCTCGCAGGCGGCGATGCTGAGCCGGCCGGCCGAGACGAGGTGGACGAGTCCGCGCCGGGCCGGCAGCGGAATCTTTCCGCCATCCAATGTCAGGCCCGACAGCGCGACATGGTCGGCGCCTTCGGCCGAGAACATCGAGAGGCCGCCGGTGAAGACGAGCCTGCTCGCACCGCGCACGCCCGTAAGCTGCGCGCCGCTCGGCAAACGCAACTGACCGACGCGATAGACGCCGGGCGGGAGCACTAGCGGAGCCTGTGCGCCAACGGCTCCGTCGATCGCGCGCTGCAAGACCCTCGTCTGGTCGTCGAGGCTGCCGGGCCGAACGCCATATTGCGTGGCATCGCGTCCGAGCGTGGAAGCCAACGTCGTCGCGCGCGCGGCTTCGGTCGAAACGGCGAGCGCGCCGGCCACGCCGGCGGCGGACGCGCCCAGGAGACGGCGGCGGTTGACGATCATGCGCGTTGTCCTCGCGAATGCGCTTGATCGTCGAATTATCGCAGAAATGCCTTTGCTCGCGGCGCAGACGCAGGTGGGTGTGGTGCGAATGTTCGCGGGTAGGGTTAAATCTTTACGCCGGCGCGGCATTGCGCAGCGCCGCGCGGGCGAGCTTCACCATCTCCAGCAGCATGGCTTCGCCGGCGTCGACCAGCGCGTCCAGCGTGATGCCGCCGGGGACGCGGGCGCCGCCGCCATGGGCCAACAGCGGGACATGGACGAAGGCGGCGAGGCGCGGGCCGCCGTCACGATCGACCGCCTCGATCGCGCGCCAGCTCAGATAGTTGCAGAGGTAGCTGCCGGCATCGCGGGAGGCGCGGACGTCGATCCCGGTCGCCTGCGCCGCCCGCAGCAGCGGTTCCGTGTGCGGGCCGAAAAAGGCGGCGTCGGCGCCGTCGACGATCGCGCCCTTGCGCGCGACGTTGCGGTCCGCATCGGGAAAGCTCGTCGTCACCGCGTTGCGGGCGCGGGTCTCGATCCGCAGGAACGGCGTGCGGTTGGCGAGGCCGAAGCTCAGCATCGCCTGCGGGCGAAGTGTTGCGATCAGCTCCGGCAATTCGCGGTCGACGGTCGCATAGGTGACATGGAAGATGTGGCTCAGCAATTCGACGTCCTCGAAGGCGGGCCGGCGCAACGCCGTCAGTCGTTTCACCAACGGCATCGTCGGATTATAGGGCGCGCCGGGAAACGGCCCGAAGCCGGTGATGAGAATCCGCAATTTTCCGTTCACCTCAGCATCTCCGCGATCTGCTCGGCGGCGAGCGCCGGGGTCATGCGGCCCTCCGCCACCTCGCTCTCGATCTTCTTCACTTTCGCGCGCACGATCGTGTCGGCGCGCAGCCGCGCCATCATCCGCTGCTCCAGCATCGACCACATCCACTTGATCTGCTGCTCGCGCCTGCGGCTCGCGAACTCGCCGGAAGCGGTCATGGCGGCGCGATGATCGAGGACCTTCTGCCAGAGGCGCGCGATGCCGTCGCCGGTCAGCGCCGAGTAGGTCTCGACCGGCGGCTGCCAATGCTCCGAGCGCGGTGACAGCAGATGCAGCGCGCCGCGATAGTCTGCGGCGGTCTGGTTGGCGCGCTTGAGGTTATCGCCGTCGGCCTTGTTGATCGCGATCATGTCGGCGAGCTCGATCAGGCCCTTCTTGATGCCCTGCAATTCGTCGCCGGCGCCGGGCAGCATCAAAGCCAGGAAGCAGTCGGTCATGTCGCAGACCGCGGTCTCGGATTGTCCGATGCCGACGGTTTCCACCAGGATCACGTCGAAGCCGGCGGCCTCGCACAGCAGCATTGCCTCGCGGGTCTTGGCCGCGACCCCGCCGAGCGTGCCGGAGGCGGGGGAAGGCCGGATGAAGGCGGCTTCCGAGCTCGCGAGCCGCGCCATCCGCGTCTTGTCGCCGAGGATCGAGCCGCCGGTACGGGCGGAGGAGGGGTCCACCGCCAGCACCGCGACCTTGTGGCCCCGCTCAATCAGGAACATGCCGAGCGCATCGATGGTGGTGGACTTGCCGACGCCGGGCGAGCCGGTGATGCCGACGCGGATCGCATGCCCGGTCTGCGGCAGCAGCGCCTGCACCAGTTCGCGCGCGGCGGCCTGATGATCGGCCCTGCGGCTCTCGACCAGCGTGATCGCACGCGCCAGCGCCGCACGATGGCCGGCGCGGAGGTCGCTCGCGAGCGTCTTGATGTCGATAGCGGTGCTGCGCGGCATCATCGCCATTGAAACGAGGTGCCGGTCATGGCTCAAGCGCCTGAATTTGGCGTTCGACGAAGGCTTTCAGCGGCGGCTGATGATTCTGAACGACATCCCAGACTTTTTCGACGTCGGTCGCGTGATAGGCATGGCGGAGCACGTTGCCGAAATCGATGATCTTGCGCCAATCGATATTCGGTTCCATCGCCTTGAGGCCGTCGGGCAATCTGCGAGATGCTTCGCAAACAATTTCCAGCAATCGCTCGCTGGCGAGACGCAACATCCGATCGGAGACGAACTTGTGAAGGTCGGCTCCTCCCAACAATTTCTCGACATCTTGAATGGCTTCGAGAATATCGTGCAGCCGATCTTCGACAGTCGGCGGCATTCAAAACACCTCGACCAGATCGTCGGCGATCCGCTCTGCGACTCGCGGCTTCAGCAATGTTCGTTCCGAAACTTGAACCTGAAGCCCGAGCGCATCCTCCATGAGATGTGCGGCCTCGAAGTGAGCGAATGCGGTCCTGCCCTCTCGACGAGAGATATCGACAAGCACATCGAGGTCGCTATCGGCTCGTGCGTCGCCGCGCGCACGCGATCCGAAGAGCCAGAGCCTCGTCACGCCTGCTGTCCGCAGCGCGGGCTCGAGGTCGCGCAGCTTGCCGATGATGGTCTCGAGAGGAATGTCTGCAAGGTCGCCCATGACAGGATGTTATCATATTTACCGAGAACAAGCAGCCTCCCGAGCAGGCCAAATCTATTGGTCCTCGGCGTTGGCCTTCGGCCGCGTTCCAGCAAAGATGCGCTGGCCCTCGGGGCTGAAGTAGGATTTCAGCGTCTGCCAAGGCACGAAGGCGACGTACTCGCCTTCGGCATAGGAGCCGACCGCGTAGGGCGGATAATAGAAGGTGAGGCCGGAGCTCTTGCCGGCCTCGGTCGAGGGCGCCAGCGTCACCGAACCGATCTTGAGCAGCTTCGGCTCGAGCCCCTTGAACCACTCGGCGGTCGCCGTCTCGCTTGCGTCGCGCTTCTTCTTCTCGACCTTCAGTGCTTCGATCACCGCCTTCAGCATCGCCTTCATGGCCGGGCCGTTGTCGGCGGTCTCGGTGAAGAACGGCCGAATCGAGATGCGCTTGTTGGCCTCCTTGTCCCACAGGATGGTGTCGACCGTCGAATTCGGATGTGCGCCGCGGGTGTCCATGTAGTCCTCGCGGAGCAGCGAGACATAGCGGTCAGCGACCATCGAGCGGACCGAATATTTGCGCTCGAACGTCCAGCCCCCGTCCTTGAAGAATTGCGGGTCCTGCTTCAGCTCGGAAGCGGCGTCGGCAGCGTTCTTCTCCATCCATTTCTTGCCTTCGGTGAGACAGTCCGCGGCCAGCGGCGGATCGGCCTTGATCTTCTCATCGAGGGTGACGCTCGTCTCGATCGCCTTGGACTTGAGCGAGACATCGGGCTTCGGCTCGGTGGCCAATGCGGGCTGCAGCAACAAGAGGCCGAGCAGCGCGATGACCTTCCAGATGATATTGAGCATGATGATGGATGTCCGATTTGCCGTCGGTTGGTCCGGCGGGTTCAACACGGCGCGACGGTTCCGAAGGACCGCGCCGGCTGTTCTGCCGGGTGGGGCAGCTACTCTGCCGCCTCGCTATGGCCGAGCCGGGCGTTGAGCTTGTGGATCAGTTCCTCGGCGGCATCCGCGATCACGGTGCCGGGCGGGAAGATCGCCTCGGCACCGGCTGCATGGAGAGCGTCGTAGTCCTGCGGCGGCACCACGCCACCGACGATGATCATGATGTCCTCGCGGCCCTGCTTCTTCAGCGCTGCCTTCAGCTCCGGCACCGCGGTGAGATGGGCCGCGGCGAGCGAGGAGAGGCCGAGAATGTGCACGTCGTTCTCGACCGCCTGCCGCGCGGCCTCGTCGGCGGTCGCAAACAGCGGCCCGATGTCGACGTCGAAGCCGATGTCGGCGAAAGCCGAGGCGATCACCTTCTGCCCGCGATCGTGGCCGTCCTGGCCGATCTTGGCGACGAGAATGCGGGGCCTGCGGCCCTCGGCTTCCTCGAAGGCATCGATCAGCGCCTGCAGCTTCGTCACCTTGCTCGACATCGCGGACGCCTCTCGCTTGTAGACGCCGGTGATGGACTTGATCTCGGCGCGGTGGCGGCCGAACACCTTCTCCATCGCGTCCGAGATTTCACCGACGGTCGCCTTGGCCCGCGCGGCATCGATCGCCAACGCCAGCAGGTTGCCGTTGCCCTCGCCGGCCGAGCGCGTCAGCGCGGCAAGCGCCGCATCGACGTCGTTCTGACTTCGCTCGGCGCGCAGCCGCGCGAGCTTGTCGATCTGCAGTCGCCGGACGTTGGAATTGTCGACCTTCAAGACATCGATCGGCCGCTCGTCGGTCGGCTTGTACTTGTTGACCCCGATCACCGCCTGCCGGCCGGAATCGATCCGCGCCTGGGTCTTGGCGGAGGCCTCCTCGATGCGCAGCTTCGGCACCCCGGCCTCGATCGCCTTGGCCATGCCGCCGAGTTCTTCCACCTCCTGGATGTGGCCCCAGGCCTTGGCAGCGAGATCGCGGGTCAGCCGCTCGACATAATGGGAGCCGCCCCAGGGATCGATGATGCGGGCGATGCCGCTCTCCTGTTGCAGGAACAATTGCGTGTTGCGGGCGATCCGCGCGGAGAAATCGGTGGGCAGCGCCAGCGCCTCATCGAGCGCGTTGGTGTGCAGCGACTGGGTGTGGCCTTGCGTGGCCGCCATCGCCTCGATGGTGGTACGCATCACGTTGTTGTAGACGTCCTGCGCGGTCAGCGACCAGCCGGAGGTCTGGCAATGGGTGCGCAGCGACAGCGAGCGTGGGTCCTTCGGGTTGAACGGCTTCAACAGCTTGGCCCACAGCAGCCGCGCCGCGCGCATCTTGGCCACTTCCATGAAGAAGTTCATGCCGATCGCCCAGAAGAACGACAGCCGCGGCGCGAAGCGGTCGACGTCGAGGCCGGCGGCAAGGCCGGCACGCAGATATTCGACGCCGTCGGCAAGCGTATAGGCGAGCTCGAGGTCCTGCGTCGCGCCGGCCTCCTGCATGTGATAGCCGGAGATCGAGATCGAGTTGAACTTCGGCATCCTCGAGGAGGTATAGGCGAAGATGTCGGAGATGATCCGCATCGAAGGCGAGGGCGGATAGATGTAGGTGTTGCGCACCATGAACTCTTTCAGAATGTCGTTCTGAATGGTGCCCGAGAGTTTTTCCGGCGCCACGCCCTGTTCCTCGGCGGCGACCACGTACAGCGCCAGAATCGGCAGCACCGCGCCGTTCATGGTCATCGACACGCTCATCTGGTCGAGCGGAATGCCGGCGAACAGCGTGCGCATGTCGTAGATCGAATCGATCGCGACGCCCGCCATGCCGACGTCGCCGGAGACGCGCGGATGATCTGAGTCATAGCCGCGATGGGTGGCGAGGTCGAAGGCGACCGAGAGGCCCTTCTGCCCGGCGGCGAGGTTGCGGCGGTAGAAGGCGTTGGAATCCTCCGCCGTGGAGAAGCCGGCATATTGCCGGATTGTCCAGGGCTGGTTGACATACATCGTCGGATAGGGGCCGCGCAGATAGGGCGCAATGCCGGGCCAGGTGTCGAGGAAGTCGACACCAGCGAGATCGGCTTCGGCATAGGTGGGCTTGACCGGGATACCCTCCGGCGTAAGCCAAGGCTCAGCCCGGCCGGCCGGTGCGGGAGCACTTGCGGGCTCAAAGGCGAGATTGGCAAAATCGGGAATGCGGCTCATGGCGTCGACCTTAGCACATTCGTGAAGGCACTCTCAGCTAGTCATGGTCTGGGTGCTGATGGCTGGTGATGGTCGCCATCTTCTCCGGCCCGTAATTCTGCTGCGTGGTCTGGCTCGGCAGGTTGGCGATCCCAACCACCCAGCCGAGGCGGGATTCCGAACCATATTGCCGCGTCGGGATCACCCGATCGGGCCGGTCGAAATTGCCGGTCAGGATCTCGATCCGCGGGCCGTCGATGCGGCCGAAGCTCAAGGGCGTGCCGCAATCCCGGCAGTAGCCGCGCATCGCGATCGTCGAGGAGCGGAACGACGCCGGCTCACCGCGGGTCCAGGCGAAGTTCTCCTTGTCGATCTGGGCAAAGGAGGCGAACGGCGCGCCGGTCGCCTTCTGGCACATCCGGCAATGGCAGATGCTGACCTTGTTGGGCACCGCCGTGAAGGCAAAGCGGACGGCGCCGCATTGGCAGCCGCCGGTCAGCACCGGTTTCTTGTCTTCCGTCATGTCAGCTCCATGCGCTCATAGGCCGTCTGCAGCAGGGCCAGTGCGTCACAGCCGGCAAAGATGAACTCGGCCGTGCCGGCCTGCCGCAGCCCGGCTTCCAGCTCGCCGGGCCGCCCTGCCAGGTAGATATGTCTTGCGCCGGCCTCGTGCAGGGCCTCGGCGGCGGCGACCGCCTGCTGGGCGTAGATTTTATCGGAGGAGCAGAGGCAGACCAGGGCCGCGCCGGAGGCCTTCCAGGCCGCGGCCAGCGCCGCCGGATCGGCCAAGCCCCCGCTGTCGACGGCCTCGATGCCGCCGGTTTCGAAAAAGCTCTTTGCGAACGTCGCACGGGCGGTGAAGTCGGCGGCGGTGCCGAGATTGGCGAGAAAGACGCAGGGCCGCTTGCCGGTCTGCTGCAGCACCTCGTCCGAGCGATCGCGAAATTGCTCGAACGGCGTCGCGAGGCGGATGGCGGCGAGGGGCTCGAACCGGATGGGCGCGCCGCCGTCGGGCGGGAGCGCCGATGGCGCTGTGTCCTCGACTGCGAGCCGGGCCTCGTGCAAATTGGGAAACTCGCTGGCGCCGGTCAGCACCTCCTTGCGCCTCGCGAGGTCGACCTCGCGCGCCTTGCGCGTGGCGGCGACCTTGCCCTGGAACGAGCCGTACTGGAGCGCGGCGAACACGCCGCCGGTCCGCTCGATCTCCTGGAACTGCGCCCATGCCGCCTCGCACAATTGGTGCGTGAGGCTTTCGATGCCGCCCGAGCCCGCCGCCGGATCGGACACTTTTGCGAGGTTCGACTCCTCCAGCAGGATGAGCTGCGTGTTGCGGGCGACCCGCCGCGCGAAGGCGTCCGGCAGGCCGAGCGCCAGCGTGTGCGGTAGCACGGTGATGGCGTTGGCGCCGCCGAGACCCGCGGCGAAGGTCGCCATGGTGGACCGCAGCATGTTCACGTCGGCATCGCGCTGCGTCAGCATGCGCCAGGCTGTTTCGGCGGCGACAAACGCCGGCAGCGGCGCCAGCCCGCAGGCGGTTTCGACGCGCGCCCAGAGCAGCCGCAACGCGCGGAATTTCGCGATCGTCAGGAACTGATCGGCGTCGGCGGCGAGGCGGAACGAGATCGCCGCGCGCGCCCTGTCCAGGTCGATACCGCCCGATTCCAGCGCCCGCAGATAGGCCACCGCCAGCGCGAGCGCGAACGCCAGTTCCTGTGCTTCGGAGCCGCCGGCGTCATGGACAGGACGGCCGTCGGCGAGCACGAACGGCCCCTTGAAACCGCGGCCCATCAAGCCGCCGACCACCTTTGCGAAGATCGGTGCGATCTCGCCCCACGCGGCCGCAGCGCTTCCGCGCACCGCCATGGTGCCGAGCGCCTGGTAGTTGAAGCGGAGATCGACCGTCGCGGGATCGATGCGTTGTGCTTCGATCAGGGCGGCGAAGTTCTCGCCCGCATTGCCCCGCCCGAGCACCGGGTTGAGCGCGATCGAGATGCCGGCGTCGAGCACGACGCCGTGGAACAGGCGCTTCAGGGTCTCGAGCGTGATATCGGCGACGCCGAAGCCGCGCGCGCCGGGGCCGCCGGCGAATTCGATGTCGAGCCCGGTGGCGCCGTTTTCGAGATCGTGCAGCGCCTGGGCATTCGCCTTCACCGCGTCGGGATGATCGATGCGCTGCATGACCTGCCAGGGCGCGGCCGGCGCGCGGCCCACGACCGGCGCGGCGCCCTTGGCGCGGGCATAGATCGGCGCGATCCTGATCTCATCATAGGTTCTGCCGACGAGCTTTTCGAACGGCGCGCCCTTCAGCACGCCGTCCACCAGCTTGCGCCATTCGGCTTCGGTCGCCGGGGAGAAATCGGCGGCCAGCCGCAGATGGTCAGTCTCGAAGGTCATTCGGCAGGCTTGCTCCCGGCGCCAAGGATGGGTCGGAAATTGCCACGGGCGGGCTGCCAAGCCAACGGTCGTTTGGCCGCTAATCCATATTCGGCAACCGTTCGATGCCCGCGGCCGAAAGCTTGGCCAGCGCAACCCGCACCGTCCGTCCGGCGACGACCCGGTCCGGCGTGATCTCCGCAAGCGGAACGAGCACGAAGGCGCGCTCGAACAGGCGCGGGTGCGGCAATGTCAGCTCGGGCGATTGCATGGCGATATCGTCATAGGCGATCAGGTCGAGATCGAGCGGTCGCGGCCCCCAGCGCCGCTCGGCCGACCGGTCGCGGCCGAATTTTCGCTCGACGTCCTGAAGGACGGAGAGCAGAGCCTTCGGATCGAGCTCCGTTTCGATCGAGATGCCGGCGTTGACGAAGGCCGGCTGCTGCAGGTCGCCCCAGGGCGGGGTGAGGTAGTCCGACGAGCGCGCCACGAGCTTCGCCCGCGCGGCGCGGCAGAGGTCGGGGATCGCCCGGGCGAACGTCGCGCGGACGTCGCCCACATTGCCGCCGAGCGCGATCAGCGCGCCAGCCATGTCAGGACGGATGCCGGTTGCGCGTCAGCACCACGCCGACATCCTCGAAGATCGCGGCGATCGGCGCATGCGGCTTGTGCACGGTGACCTTCACCGCGCGGATGCGCGGGAACGCCGCGAGAATGGCGTCGGCGACCGCGCCGGCCGCGCGCTCCAGGAGCTTGTAATTGGTGTCCTTGAACGCCGCGGTCGCGGTCGCCACCACGTTGGAGTAGGACACGGTGTCGGCGAGACGGTCGCTGCGGGAGGATTCCGACAGGTCGGTGAACAGCTCGAGATCGATCACGAAGCGCTGGCCGACCTCGGTCTCGTGTTCCATCACGCCGTGGCGGGCGTGGATCACGACGCCCTTGATGAAGATGGTATCGGTCATCGCTTCTCCTCGATTGCCGCCGCAATCCGCAAAGCCTGCACGGTATCCGCCACGTCATGGGTGCGAATGATGCGCGCGCCGCGCTGCGCGGCGATGACATGCGCCGCGATCGAGCCGCCGAGCCGCTGTTGCGGCGTCGAGGGCACGACGGAGGCGATGAAGCGCTTGCGCGAGGCACCGACCAGAAGCGGCAGGCCGAAGCTCGAAAATTCGTCGAGTCGCGCCAGCGCCGTCATGCTCTGCTCGGCCGTCTTGCCGAAGCCGATCCCGGGATCGAGCACGATGTTTTCACGCGGCACGCCGGCGCGTTCGGCCATTTCGAGCGAGCGCGCGAAGAAGGTAGCGATGTCCTTCACGATATCGATCGCAGGATCGGCGCGGTCGCGGTTGTGCATCACGACGACGGGGCAATTCCGCGCGGCGACCAGCGCGGCCATGTCCGGCTCGCGCTGCAGGCCCCAGACGTCGTTGGCAATGACGGCACCCTGGTCCAGCGCAAAGGCTGTGACCTCCGGCTTCAGGCTGTCGATGGAGACGGGCACGCCGAGCGCCACCACTTTCGCCAGCACCGGCCGCAGCCGCGCCAGTTCC
>NZ_JAFAVV010000416.1 GCF_019242285.1 Bradyrhizobium sp. | reverse complement strand
GTGGTGATGAACGGTGGCAAGATCGAGCAGATCGGCGCCCCCAACGAGCTATACCACCATCCGAAGACGCGCTTCGTCGCCGGCTTCATCGGCTCGCCGGCCATGAACTTTGTGCCCTGCCGGTTGGAGGAGGTTTCGGGCAGGCTCAACATCCGCCTCGCCGACCGCCTCGCGTTCCCGCTGCCGCCGGCGCGCGCGGCACGTTACGCCAAGGTCACTCGCGACGAGCGGCTTCTGCTGGGTGTCCGTCCCGAACATATCGCGGAGGCGAAGCCCCATGCCGAGCCGGGCGTCGAACCGTTCGATGCCGTGCTCGATGTCACCGAGCCGATGGGGATGGAGACGCTGATCTACTTCACCCTCGAAGGTACGCAGATCTGCGGGCGGGTCAGCCCGAACGCCGGCGCGCGCGAGGCTGCCCCGCTCCGATTGGCAATGGACCTCAACAACATGCACCTGCTAAACGAGGCGACCGGCGTCGTGCTCTGACGGCATCCGGACGAACCTCAAGGGCAGGAAATGGCCACCAACAAGAAGAAGATTTTTGTTACTCAGACTTTGTCATCCGGGGCGCGGGCTCTGCTCACCGCGCGAGATGATATCGAGCTCATCGAGTTTCCCAACCTGATCTCTGCCCCCGACTTCCAGGCCATGCTGCGGCAGCATGCGCCGGTCCACGGCGTGGCGCTGGGCGCCACCCGCTTCGGCCAACCCGAGCTCGAGGCGTCCGGGGACATGCAGGTGGTGACCCGCATCGGCGTCGGCTTCGACGCGGTCGATGTCCCCGCGCTGTCGCGCCGCAAGGTGCCGCTGATGGTGGCTGGCACCGCCAACTCGCCGTCGGTCGCCGAACAGGCGCTGTTCATGATGCTGACGCTCGCCAAGCGCGCGCAGGAAATGCACATGATGGTCAAGCAGGGCACCTGGGCGAGCCGCCTCGGCCAGTTGCCGTTCGACCTCTATGGCAAGACGCTCCTGATCATCGGCTTCGGCCGCATCGGCACCCGCACCGCCAAGCGCTGCCTCGCCATGGAGATGCAGGTGCTGGTCTACGATCCCTACAAGTCGGCAGACGAGATCAAGGCGGCCGGCTGCGAGCCGGTCGACGAACTCGATGCAGGCTTGCCGCAGGCGGATTTCGTCAGCATTCATTGCCCGAAGACGCCGGAGACTATCGGCATGTTCGACGCGGCGCGGCTGAAACTGATGAAGCCGACCGCCTACCTGGTCAACACCGCGCGCGGCGGGATCATCGACGAGAAGGCGCTGCACGAAGCGCTGGCGGCGGGTAAGCTCGCGGGCGCAGGGCTCGACGTTTTCGAGCAGGAGCCGCCGGCGGTGGGACAAGCCTTGCACGACCTGCCGAACGTCGTCCTGGCGCCGCATGTCGCGGGAGTCACGGTGGAAGCGGTCGACCGGATGAGCGAGCAGACCGCCCGCAACATCCTGAGCGCGCTCGACGGCGAGCCGATCCGCCAGAATGTCATCAATCAGGACGTGCTCTAGCGTTCACCCTGCGGAATCCCAGCGAGCTAGCCGATGGCCTTCAAGGAGTATGGCAGCTACGACGCGGTCGGCCTGGCCGACCTCGTCCGCAACAAGCAGGTCACGGCCGGGAGCTGCTGGCGTCCGCGACAGCGCCGCCATGCTCGATGCGATCTCCGGCGCCGAGCTCACGAACCCTTATCGCGCACCGCCGCCGGAGCGGCCGTTCGCCCAGGAGGTCGGGCGTGATCCGGGCCGCTTACGCTTCGCCTTCACCGACAAATCGCCCTATGGCGATGAGATCGATGCCGAAGTGAAGGCCGCGGTTCGCAACGTCGCGTCGATGCTGGAAAGGCTTGGCCACGACCTCGAGGAGCGCGCGCCCGTCCTGCCCGCCGATCCCGCGGTCGTGATGAACTCGACGCGATGTCGCAGGACCTGTCCCATATCGGGCCAGTGCTGCGCCGCTACATGCCCGCGACCAGCATGTTCAACATGTCGGGTCAGCCGGCGATGTCGGTGCCACTCGCCTGGAGCAGCGCCGGCCAGCTCGAGCAGGA
>NZ_JAFAVV010000046.1 GCF_019242285.1 Bradyrhizobium sp. | reverse complement strand
GCGCACGGGCGCGCTCCAGCACGAACAGCACGGTCGGCGCGGACATGTTGCCGTAGTCGGCGATCACGTCGCGCTCGTGATCCAGCGTGCCCTGGTCGAGGGTCAGTGCGCGCTCCAGCGCGGCGATCACCTTTGCGCCGCCGGGGTGGCAGATGAAGCGATCGATATCGGCCGGCGAAAGTTGCATCCGCCCGGCGATCTCGGCAACCGCCGGTCCCATGTGCTCCCTGACGAAATCGGGGATCGTGCGCTGGAAGATCACGCCGAACCCTTCCGGGTCGACGCTCCATCCCATGATGTCGAGCGTGTCGGGCCAGAGCTTCTCCCCCGTCGCCTCGATCCGGGTGGCGCCGCCATCGCCGGCGCGCAGCACGATCGCCGCCGCGCCGTCGCCGAACAGGCTGGCGGCCACGATGTTGGCCTTGGTCAATTCGTCGTGCCGCACGGCAAGTGTGCAGAGCTCCATCGCCACCAGCAGCACGTTGGTCCCGGGCCGCGACTGCGCAAGTCGCGAGGCGATCGACAGGCCCGACACGCCGCCCGCGCAGCCGAGCCCGAACACCGGCACGCGCGACACGTCCGCTCGAAAGCCCATCTGTTTTGCGACCCGCGCTTCGAGCGTCGGCGTGGCGATGCCGGTCGAGCACACGGTGACGATGGTGTCGATCTCGGAGGCCTCGAGATCGGCCTGCGCCAGCGCCTTGCGCGCCACGTTGACGAAGAGGCTTTCGGCGCCCTCGAGAAAGGCCTGCGTGCGCTCAGGCCAGCCGCGCCGCTCCAGATACCATTCGATCGGCTTGACCGCGTAGCGATGATGAATGCCGGTGTTGGCGAACAGGCTGGAAAGGGTATCGAACTCGGGATAGCGGTGAGCGAGGATGCTGGTCGCGGCTTCCAGGATCTGCCTCTGGTGAAATTGATGCGGCGGGACCGAGGTTGCCAATGAAACGAGCGCGGCCGTGTGGTTCATGTACTGTCCCTGCTCTGCTGCTCCACGCACAAGAACCGCACGGAAGGGCCGATATTTCGGCACGCGGCGTGTTCCCTGACGCGGGTCGCTCTCACTATGAGTTGAATGCGGCGTTCATTGGCCGCAATGTTGTCGGCGAGCCGACCCAACTGACGCGGATTCAGGCGCGGGAATCAATGCGCGACCAGCGGACATCCAGCTTCCGCGGGCGGACGAAATGCCTGACCGCCCGGGATGACGCCGAGCATGTTGTAGTAGTCCCACGGACCGCTGGATTGCTCCGGCATCTTCACTTCGGCAAAATACATATCGTGAACCAGCCTTCCGTCGGCGCGGAGACGGCCGTTCCTGACATAGAAATCGTTCACCGGCAGTTCGCGCATCTTCGCCATCACGGCCTTGGCATCGTCGGTGCCCGCGGCGGCAATCGCAGCCAAATAGTGCCGCACGGCCGAATAGACCGCGGCCTGTGCCATGGTCGGCATCCGCCCCTGCTTCGCGAAGAAGCGCCTCGACCATGCGCGGCTCTCCTCGTCGCGATCCCAGTAGAACGCGGTGACGAACTTCAGCCCTTGCGCGGTTTGGAGCTGCATGCTGCTGACGTCAGAGATGAAGATCAGAAGCGCGACCATGCTCTGATTTTTCGTCAGGCCGAACTCGTTCGCCTGCTTGATCGCGTTGACCATGTCCCCGCCGCCGTTCGCCAGCGCTATCACCTTGGCGCCCGACGCCTGCGCCTGCAGCAGATAGGAGCTGAAGTCCGCGGTATTGAGCGGATGTCGCACGCTGCCGAGCACCTTGCCGCCGGCGGCCTGCACGGCCGTGGTCGCATCGGCTTCCAGCGAGTGACCGAAGGCATAATCGACGGTGATGAAGAACCAGCTATCGCCACCGGCCGCCACCGTCGACCTGGCGAGGCTCGTGGTCAGGGCATAGCTGTCGTAGATCCAGGATGCCTCGTTCGGCGTGCAGTTCTTGCCGGTGAACGCCGTGCTGCCGACCGCGCCGGCGATGGCAATTCGGTTGTGCTCGAAGGCGAGTTGCTCGACGGCCAGCGCCACGGCGGAGTTGTCGAAGCCGATCGCCATATCAACCTGCTCGTTCTCGAACCAGCGCCGGGCGACCGCAACGCCGACATCGGCCTTGTTCTGATGATCGGCGAACACGATCTCAACGGACTTGCCGAGAACCACGCCGCCGGCATCCTCCGCCGCCATGCGCGCCGCGGTGACGGAGCCCGGTCCGCCGAGATCGGCGTAGAGGCCGGACTGATCATTGAGGACGCCGATCTTGACGATGTCGTCCGAAACCTGCGCGTGCGCAGCGGAACCGGAGAGCCACAGGACGATCAGGCCGGAGCCGAGCGCGAGCCGCCAATTCACAGATGCCCCCCAATGTCCTGTCCGGTCCCTGCCATGGACCTTGGCGCCGAGGCTATGCCGTGCATCCACCACGGACAAGGACCGATTTCGCGCGAGGCTTCATCGCACCGGGACCCCGCATTTGCGCAGGACGGCTTTGCCAGGCCGAACGGTTCGGGCGTGAACGGCCCTGGCGGCGCGCCCGTCATTGCCGGTCGCATGTCCGGCGGCAGCAGCGCGAACTGCGAGCCGCTCGCCGGCGAAATCCGCTCTACACGACCTTGCAGCGTCCGGTGCGTGAAGCTGCCGACGGTGATCGCGACCGGCTGGCCCGGCGCGACGTGAGTGAGCTGGGTTTCCTTGTAGTTGGCGATCACAGAGACCGGCAGCGGCACGACATTGATCAAACTGGTGCCGATGTTGACATAGTCTCCCGGCTGCACCTGCCGCTCACCGGTCACGCCGTCGAACGGCGCCACGATTTTCGAGGCCCCAAACCCCGCGCGATCAGACCGTCTTCTCGGGCCAGCGGCAGAGATCATTGATCAGGCATACTTCGCAGCGCGGCTTGCGCGCGAGGCAGGTGTAGCGGCCATGCAGGATCAGCCAGTGGTGGGCATGCAGCATGAACTCGGCCGGGATCACTTTTTCGAGCCCGAGCTCGACCTCGAGCGGCGTCTTGCCGGGGGCGAGGCCCGTGCGGTTGCCGACGCGAAACACGTGGGTGTCGACCGCCAGCGTGTGCTCGCCATAGGCCATGTTGAGCACGACATTGGCGGTCTTGCGGCCGGCGCCCGGGAGAGATTCGATCTCGGCACGGGTGCGCGGCACCTCGCCGCCAAAATCCCGGATCAGCTTCTCCGACAGCGCAATCACGTTCTTCGCCTTGGTCCGATAGAGTCCGATGGTCTTGATGTAGTCCTGCAGCCGCTTCTCGCCGAGCGCGATCATCTTCTCCGGCGTATCGGCGACCTCGAACAGCGTGCGCGTCGCCTTGTTGACGCCGGCGTCGGTCGCCTGCGCCGACAGCACCACCGCGACCAGCAGCGTGAACGGATTGAGGTGCTCCAGCTCGCCTCTTGGTTCGGGGTTGGCTTTCTGGAATCGGGTAAATGCCTCGCGGACCTCGTCCGCAGACCACGGTCTTGGGGCCTTGGCGACCTTTGGTCTCGGCGCCATGCGCGCAACTGTGGCGTTAGCCTTGGATTTGACGATAGCCCCGGCCTTGGTACCGGTTTTCACTTTGGCCTTTGCCGCTTTTTTCGGCAACGACCGAACGCCGGCGGTTTTGGCGCGTTGGGTGCGGATGATTTTGGCCATGAAGCCGATATAGTGTCACGTGATGCAAGCAGGCAATCATTTTGACCCAGAGGCAGCGGAGCCGGAATTGTTCTCGGCGCTGCTCACGCCGCATCGATCGCTCAACCAGACCGGCTTCGTGCTGATCATGGTCTTCCTGAGCGTCATCAGCTTCGTCGCGGGCATCGCCTTCCTGATCATGGGCGCCTGGCCGGTGTTCGGCTTCTTCGGCCTCGACGTGCTGGTGATCTATATCGCCTTCAAGATCAACTTCCGCCGTGCCCGGGCGCGGGAGGAGATCTCGATGACGCCGTCGGAGCTCAGGGTGCGCCGGATCAGCTATCGAGGCCATGTCGCCGAATGGGTGCTCAATCCGGTCTGGGTCCGGCTCGACCAGCAGGTGCATGAGGAATTCGGCGTCGAGCGGCTCTATCTGGTGTCGCGGGGGCGCCATGTGGCCATTGGCAGTTTCCTCGGCCCCGAGGAAAAAGCGAGCTTTGCAAGAGCCTTGAACACCGCTCTGCTGGCCGCCCGGCGTGGCGTGACACACAACCCGATCACCTGATTGATCGGGAATCGGGTGGTTCCGCGGGCCGGGCTGTCCTACATCCTCCGGCATGATGATCCATGCCACCCACGACCAGCGCCTGGCCAAGCCGGGCCCCCACAGCGCGGCGCTCCGCGACTATGATTCGGTGCGGCGCGCGATTGCGTTCATCTCCGAGCATTGGCGCAACCAGCCGACCATCGAGGCGGTGGCGGACGCGGCCAGCGTGACTCCCGACGAGTTGCACCATCTGTTCCGCCGCTGGGCGGGACTGACGCCAAAAGCCTTCATGCAGGCGTTGACCCTCGACCACGCCAAGGGCCTGTTGCGCGGTTCCGCCAGCATTCTGGACGCGGCGCTCGACTCCGGCCTCTCCGGTCCGGCGCGCCTGCACGACCTGTTCGTGACCCACGAGGCGATGTCACCGGGCGAATGGAAGACCGGCGGCGCCGGTCTGACCCTGTGCTACGGCTTTCATCCCTCGCCGTTCGGCAATGCGATCGTGATGACGACCGAGCGCGGCCTCGCGGGGCTCGCGTTCGCCGATCCCGGCGAGGAAGCGGTCGTGCTCGCCGACATGAAGGGACGTTGGCCGAAGGCCACCTATGTCGAGGATTTCATCGGCACCGCGCCGCTGGCGCAGCGCATCTTCGATACCAAGCTGTGGCGGCCGGATCAGCCATTGCGCGTGGTCCTGATCGGCACCGATTTCGAGGTGCGGGTGTGGGAGACGCTGCTGAAGATCCCGATGGGCAAGGCGGTTTCCTATTCCGACATTGCGTGCAAGATCAATTCGCCGAAAGCGTCGCGCGCCGTCGGTGCGGCGATCGGCAAGAATCCGGTGTCGTTCGTGGTGCCCTGCCATCGCGCGCTCGGCAAGGATGGCAAGCTCACCGGTTATCATTGGGGCATCACCCGCAAGCAGGCGATGCTCGGCTGGGAAGCTGGGCGGCTCGAGACGTCGCAGGCGGCGTGACCGGATGCGGAATTGTGGGTTGGTTAGCGAAGCGCAACCCACCAACTTTTTTCCGCGGATATCAGGGTGGGTTACGTCTTTGGCTGACTCACCCTGCGAAGCTCCCGTTTCAACTCGCGAGATCGAGCTTCGAAGCCACCGTGGAATCCGGGTTCAGGCGGTAGATGATCGGCACGCCGGTGGCGAGCTCGCGCTTCAAAATGCCTTCCGGCGAGAGCTTCTCCAGAACCATGATCAGCGCCCGCAGCGAATTGCCGTGGGCCGCGACCAGGGTGCGCTCTCCGCGCAGCACGCGAGGCAGGATCTCCTGGACGTAATAGGGCAGCGCACGCGCCAGCGTGTCCTTCAGGCTTTCGCCGCCCGGCGGCGGCACATCGTAGGAACGGCGCCAGACGTGCACCTGCTCCTCGCCCCAGCGTTTGCGCGCATCATCCTTGTTCAGTCCGGAGAGATCGCCATAGTCGCGCTCGTTCAGCGCGAGATTCTTCTCGGTCGGCAGGCCGGTCTGGCCGAGCTCGGCGAGCAGCAGATCGAGCGTGTGCTGGGCGCGGGTCAGGACCGAGGTGAAGGCGATGTCGAACGACAGGCCCTGAGCCTTCAATTTGCGGCCGGCATCCCGGGCCTCGGCGATACCCTGCTCGGTCAGGTCCGGGTCCTTCCAACCCGTGAACAGATTCTTCAAATTCCACTCGCTCTGGCCGTGCCGCACCAGCACGAGAAGGCGATCGCTCATGTTTGGATTCCTGTACTCATTGGCACGCTAGAAATTCTCGAGGCCCAGCACATCGGCCACGGTGTAGAGCCCGGGCTTGCGGCCATGCGCCCAGAGCGCCGCCTTCAGCGCCCCCTGTGCGAACAGCATGCGATCCTCGGCATGATGCGTGAGGACCAGCCGCTCGGCGGCACCGGCGAAGATCACGCTGTGGTCGCCGGCGGCGGTGCCGCCGCGCAGAGATGCAAAGCCGATGTCCCCGGTGCGGCGCGCGCCGGTGACGCCATCGCGGCCGCGCGCCGCGTGCTCGTCCAGCTTGATGTCACGCCCCGCGGCAGCAGCCTGTCCCAGCATCAGCGCGGTGCCCGACGGCGCGTCGATCTTGGCGCGATGGTGCATCTCCAGTATCTCGATGTCGAAGCTCGCATCCAGCGACTGCGCCACGCGCTTGACGAGCGCCGCCAACAGATTGACGCCGAGGCTCATATTGCCCGATTTGACGATGACGGCGCGGGAGGCAACGCTCTGGATGACGGCGTCATCGGAGGCGGAAAGACCGGTGGTGCCGATGACATGGACGATGCCGCGCTCCGCGGCAATGGCGACATTGGCGATGGTGGCGCGTGGCACGGTAAAATCAAGGATGCCGTCGGCTTCGGCCGACAGGTTCCAGAGGTCGGCCGAAAGCTTGACATCGTTCGGCGGCAGCCCCGCCAGCATGCCGGCATCCTTACCGAGCAGCTCGGAGCCCGGCGCTTCCAGGGCGCCGACCAGGACGGCACCGGGGGTCTCGGCAATGGCACGCGTCAGCGTCCGGCCCATCCGGCCGCCCGCCCCCGCCACGATCAAGCGCATCTCAGCCATGGCTCATCCTTTTCCCGCCGCTATAGCGGGAGCGGACCGTTCCGGCAACCTTCGGGAAGGAACCCGGCCGCCGATGTCAGGGCTGCGGACCGTCGTACCCCTCGATGATGACCAGGTCGGCAACCGAGTGCGGCTGCCGCCGCTTGATGTTCTCCTGGTATTCCGCCGAGCGATAGCAGGCGAGCGCGGTCTCGTAGTCGGGAAACTCGATCACGACATTGCGTGAACGGCTCTGGCCCTCCGCCCCCTCGAACCTGCCGCCGCGCACGACGAAGCGCCCGCCGAACTTTTTGAAGATCGCGGGATTGTGGGCCATATATGGCTTGTAGCCCTCCTCGTCATGAACATCGACGCGGGCGATCCAATATCCCTTTGGCATTGCAGCACTCCTCTCACGCATTCTGATCAGGAAACCGGCACGGGCGCGATCTCCGCCAGCACCGATTCGACCACGGCCTCGGGATCGGCAGCTTCCATGATGGGACGGCCGATGACCAGGTGATCGGCGCCCGCCGCGATTGCGCGCGCCGGCGTCATGATCCGCTTCTGGTCGCCACTTGCGGACCCGGACGGGCGGACGCCCGGGGTCACCAATCGCATCTGGTGGCCGACCGTCTTGCGCATGTCCGCGGCCTCCCCCGGCGAGCAGACCAGACCGTCGACGCCGAGCGCCTGCGCCTGCTGCGCGCGCGCTTCCACCAGGTCCGAGACGCCGAACCGGTAGCCGGCGGAATGGAGGTCGTCGTCGTCATAGGAGGTCAGCACGGTGACTGCGAGAATCTTCAGGCCCGAGCCCGCGCGCGCCTCCACCGCCGCCTTCATGGTCTGCGGATAGGCATGCACGGTCAGGAAGGTCGGCGCCAATTTGACGATGCTCTCGACGCCGCGGGCGACAGTGTTGCCGATGTCATGCAGCTTCAGATCGAGAAAGACCTTCTTGCCCTGATCGGCGAGCTTGCGGACCAGCGGCAGGCCGCCGGCAAAGGCGAGCTGATAGCCGACCTTGTAGAACGTCACGCTGTCGCCGAGCCGCGCGACCATCGCCTCTGCCGCATCCACACCGGGGAGGTCGAGCGCGACGATCAGCCGGTCGCGAAGCGCAATGTCGGATGGTGCCATGGATCGCCTCATATCATGCGTTGGGAAACATCGATCAACTGCCGGACCAGCGCCTTCAAGGCTTCGGTATCCGCCGGATTTTTCAATCTGTCCATCTCGTCATAGGCCTGGTCGGCGAACGACAGCGCGAGCTGGCTGGCGATGACGGTGGCCTGACAGGCCGACAGGATCAGCCGCAGGGCCGCCAATGCCCGCGTGCCGCCGAGCCGGCCCTCGGAGGCCGCAGCGATCGCGAACGGCCGCTCGCGGAACACCTGGCCGCGGGCCTCCTGCGGTTCCTGCACGCGCGTGACCCAGTCGATGGCGTTCTTCAGGAGCGGCGGCACCGAGGCGTTGTATTCCGGCGTGACGATCAACACGCCATGATGTGTCCCCATCATTCGTTTCAGGTTGACGGCCTGCTTCGGCACGCCGGATTTCGCCTGCAGATCGCCGTCGTAGAGCGGCAGCGGAAAATCGGCGAGCGAAATTCGCGTCACGCCGACGCCAGCCTGGGCGAATTCGTGCGCGGCCGCCGCCGCCAGCCGCACATTGTGCGAGCCGGTCCGCAGCGAGCCGGGGATCACGAGGATTCGTGGCGCGGTCATCGGTCAGCTTGCGTTGGGGACCGATCCCACCGCGACAGCCGCAAGCAGCAGGATCAGTCCTTGCGATACACCCAGACCCGGGCCGGCGGAAGGTTCATCCAGATCCGCTCGGAGGCCTCCGTGGAAACGCCCGGCAGCGACTTCGGGATCGGCGGCACCACGGAATAGGTGAACTGGACGAAGGGCGCGCCGGGCGCAAGCGCCGTAAATGCGTCGCGGATCAGCCTCAAGCGCGTCAGCATCGGCTTGGTGACCAGCGGCAGGCCGGACACCACGGCCGCCGCCGGCGCACTCAGGATGTTCCAGAGCGTGTCCCGAAGCCGGTAGGCGTCGCCCTGCACCACCTTGGCCTGGGGATAGCGGTCACGCAGCAGCGCGCAGAAACCGGGATTGTATTCGACCAGCACGAGCCGCTTCTGGTCGACGCCGTGCTCGATCAAAGCGTTGGTGATCGCACCGGTGCCCGGCCCCAGCTCGACCACGGCGCCGGCACCATCGGCGTCGACATATTGCGCCATGGTGCGTGCCAATGGCCGCCCGGACGGCATCACCGCACCCATATGCAGAGGCTTCTCGATCCATGAACGAAGGAAACGGACCTCATCGTCGAGACGAGGAGGTTTCTTCAACGCACGCACCGATTGCAATGGCATGGGAGTACCGGACGGGACCGCACGTGTCGCGGCGGATGTCAGAAAAGGTTCATAAAGACCTATAGGGCGCGGGCGGGGCGGTCAAGCTGAACCATCTCGTCGCGGAGGCGGGCACGCCCTGCAATTCCGCGCTAACACCATGAGCTGTCGAAGTATTTTCGGAGCGCCCGTCAGCCGGCGGCGCCCTTGCCAAAGAAGTCCTTGACCTTGGCGAAGAAGCCCGTCGCCTCCGGCTGTGTCGTGTTGGAGGACAGCTTCTCGAACTCGGCCAGCAGCTCCTGTTGTTTCTTGGTGAGATTCTGCGGCGTCTCGACCACCACCTGGACGTACATGTCGCCGGTCTGGCGCGAACGCAGCACGGGCATTCCCTTCGCTGCGATGCGAATGCGTCGACCCGACTGCGTACCTGCCGGGATTTTCACCTTGGTCTGGCTCTGGTCGATGGTCGGCACCTCGAACTCGCCGCCAAGTGCTGCGGTCACCATCGAGATCGGCACGCGGCAGTGCAGGTCGGCGCCGTCGCGCTGGAAGAATCCGTGAGTCGATAGCGAGAGGAAAATGTAGAGATCGCCGGCCGGACCGCCGCGGACGCCGGCCTCGCCCTCGCCGGCCAGCCTGATCCGCGTGCCGTCCTCGACGCCTTGCGGGATGTTGACCGAGAGCGTGCGCTCGCGGGTCACCCGGCCCGAGCCGATGCAGGACGGGCAGGGATCCTCGATGGTCTGGCCGCGCCCCTGACAGCCGGAGCAGGTGCGCTCGAGGGTGAAGAACCCCTGCGACTGCCGCACCCGTCCGGCGCCGCCGCACGTCGAACAGCCCTTCGGCTTGGTGCCGGCCTTGGCGCCCGTGCCCGAGCAGGATTCGCAGGTGACGGAAACCGGAATTTCGATCTGCGCGGTCTTGCCCTGAAACGCCTCCTCCAGCGAGATCTCCATGTTGTAGCGGAGGTCGGCGCCGCGCTCGCGCCCGCCGCCGCGGCCGCGCTGTCCGGCCATGCCGAACAGGTCCTCGAAAATGTCGGAGAAGGAGGTCGCGAAACCGGCGCCGAAGCCGGGGCCACCGCCCATGCCGCCCTGCTCGAAAGCCGCATGGCCGTAGCGGTCGTAGGCGGCCCGCTTGTCACCGTCGCGCAGGACCTCGTAGGCCTCGTTGATCTCCTTGAACCGCACCTCGCTGGCCTTGTCGCCGGGGTTGCGGTCCGGATGCCACCTCATCGCAAGCTTGCGAAAGGCCGACTTCAGCCTGCCGTCATCCGCGTCGCGTTCGACCTCAAGGGTTTCGTAGTAGCAGCGCTTGCTCGACATCAGTCATTCGCCCGAACATCATCCTCATGCCGAGGGGTCTTTCCTGGAAAGGCAGCCATCGGCCCAATAAAGAAAATGACCCTCATTCCGGCGAGACGCACTGCGCACTCACGGAATGAGGGTCATGATCGTCACCCGTCGTCAGGCAGATTTCTTCTTGTCGTCGTCGACTTCGGTGAATTCCGCGTCGACGACGTCATCCTTGGCAGCGTCCTTGGCCGCATCGCTCTCGGCCTGCTGCTTGTACATCGCCTCGCCGAGCTTCATCGAAGCCTGCGCCAGCGTATTGGTCTTGGCCTTGATCGCCTCGGCATCGTCGCCCTTCAGCGCTTCCTTCAGGTCGCTGACGGCATCCTCGATGGCGCGCCGCTCGGTCTCGGCAATCTTCGAGCCGTGCTCGGAGAGCGCCTTCTCGGTGGAATGCACCAGCGCGTCGGCGTGGTTCTTGGCGTCGACCGCCTCGCGGCGCTTCTTGTCGGCAGCCGCATTGGCCTCGGCGTCCTTGACCATCTTCTCGATGTCGGCTTCCGACAGGCCGCCGGAGGCCTGGATGCGGATCTGCTGCTCCTTGCCGGTCGCCTTGTCCTTGGCCGAGACGTTGACGATGCCGTTGGCGTCGATGTCGAAGGTGACCTCGATCTGCGGCATGCCGCGCGGGGCCGGCGGAATGCCCATCAGGTCGAACTGG
>NZ_JAFAVV010000685.1 GCF_019242285.1 Bradyrhizobium sp. | reverse complement strand
AGGGAAGGGATCAGCAGGCCTGCGGCAACGAAACTTCGTGCCCACGATCCGATGTTTCGTTTCGCCAACCTTGACCCTCGAGCGTTCAGCAATCGTGGCTATTGCGAGACACACTCCAAAGATGAGCACCGCAGAGGCCGCGCTCTTGACAGAACTGAACTGCGTCCAGGATTTATCAGGAAGCATTTCGCTAAGCTGTAACTCTGCAACCACAGATTGGTAAATGTGCCAGCATGGTTACTTCATTAGCGAAAGCGGCTGATATCGATTTGCAGCCCGTCACGCGAGCTCAAAGCGTGAATTACCACGCATTCGCACCCGTGAATCCATTCAACCTTTAGATGCAAATGGATCAAGCAAATTGAACGGCACCCAACCCCAGGCATTCGCGCCCCCGACCTGAACCCACTCATGGTGCCGCGCATGGACGGTCAGGATAAGCCGGCCGGGCACGACCCGGACGACTTGCGCACCGTGTTCCGGTCGCAACCTGATATTGGTCGTCGCTCGGGTTGCCATATGTTCTGGAGCCTCAACGGTCACTGAAGCAGGCACGGCCTCAACCGGCTTCTTCTCGGGAGACCAGGTCATCGCTGAAGAGATTGGCAAGAACCCGGGCAGGTAAGATCGAAGCGCAATCGTCTTCTCAGACTGGACAAGCGAAACGCCGAGGCGTTGCGGCTGCTTCGTCCGAAATCCCGGAAGCGCATAGAGCAGGATAACGGTCGCGACGAGTGCGCAAACAGCTCTTCCATATCCGAGGCGAGGGTTATTCTCCGAGGCCTCTGTGTGCATCTGTTTGCGGCTCGAAGTGAACTGAACGCGGACGCAGAAGCCGCTTTTTGGAAAACCGAAAGTCACCGCGGCCATGCGATTGCGATGAGTGAGGGCGCCGTCTGACACGGCGATGCTGGCGGCCGACTTCGACAGGTTGAGCTTGATGCCCGGTTGGCGATGATCAGCTTGGAAATCGCCGACGCAGGCAGTTGCTGCGCGCGCTTGCGGATGTGAACGGGCCGATCCTCGCCACTGGGCAGCAAGCATGCCAAGGCTTCTCGTCGAGTTCGGCAAGAAGTGGTCGTACTCATCCACGGCCTGCGTAGCCGCCGACGCGCTCGTGGCTTCGTAATCCGCGTCGTTACTATTTCTCCGTTCCACATCGGGATCACGCCGGCGGATGCTTTCACTCACTTCCGCGACGACGTGACGAGCATCAACAGTGCCGTCGCGTTTGCGAGCGTCTTCCAGGCCGGAAACCAACAAGCTGGTGAGCTCCTGGATCGAATATCGATGGCGCCGGCTGCGATCAAAGGCGGCGGTCGAACGAAATCGTGGGTCGTCGTCAATTGCGGCACCCGCGACGAAAATGCGTCGATTCTCGGGGCACGAGGGTCCCTGCCGCGGATCGGCGCAACCAGGCATGCGGTCCCTGCTCATGGGGTGGTGCCGGTCACTGTCGTGGCTCCGCCCGAGACATCGTAGAGAGGTGAAATTGGCTTGGCGGCTTCCTTGAGCTTGGTGACGTCTTTGTAGCGATCTACGGCAGCCGCCATTCTTTGGCCATCACCCGCGATGTGGGTGTCATAGACGTAGCGCGGCCACGGATCGATGATTTGAACCACCTCGTTGGACTTCTCGGCATTTCCGGCGCTGAGCGTGACGCTCTGGCTTCTAACGGTGTTCTGCTCGAAAGGATCATCGAAAGGTAGTTCCCTCGTGCAGCCCGCGAAGGCTGTTGCGACAACACTGAGAATGAGGAGGCGTCGGAGCGTCATCGGCAAGCCGTCACTTCTTCGTCACATATGCGTTTGCATCTTCTGCCTCTGGCTGAATGATGTGCCCGTAGGGACCGGCGAGATCTCCGCCGCTCGAGACATAATCCGTGTATTTCTTCTTTCGCTCGAGCAGCCCCATGGCAAAGATGTCCACGTCGTTGCCTTGCAGTCGCTGATCGAAGGGCGTCGCGAGATGGTCTCCGGGAGCTGCCGGCTTCACGAGATGGGGCGTGACGATCACGACAAGGTCGGTTTCGTTTTTCTGGTAGCTGGTGCTACGGAACAGAGTGCCAAGCACAGGGACCGAACCGATCCACGGGAGCTGGTCAATATTCTCGACGATGTCCGATTGCAGGAGGCCGGCAATGGCGAAGCTTTGGCCGTCGCGCAGCTCGACCGTGGTGCGGGCTTCGCGAGTGGTCAGCGCCGGAATCGAGAAGCCCGAAATTACCACGGAGTTCGTGGGGTCGATCTCGCTGACGGAGGGAGCCAGGCGAAGATTGATCAGACCGTTGGAGAGCACGGTCGGCATGAAGGTGAGCTGGACACCGAAGCTTTTGTAATCGACGGTGATCGTGGGAACGGTGCCCGAGCTCTGTTGAATGACAGGCACCGGAAATTGGCCGCCCGCAAGGAAGCTCGCCGAATCTCCAGAGAGTGCGATGAGATCGGGCTCGGCGAGGCGGCGGACCGCGCCCTTTGATTCGAGCGCGGTGATCAGCGCGTCGATGCTGGCGCCTTTGTTGACGAGGCTTGCGAGCGCGGTGCCGAACGGGGCCGCGGTCGTGCCGGCAAGGGTGCCGGCGGCGCTGAGCGCTGGAACTCCCGCGCCCGCCGTCGCGGCCGTGCCGGCGGGGTTCACGCCGCTGAGTGCCGGCCGCGGCGCTTGCGAGGCGGCGCCAATTCCCGTGACCAGGCCGCGTGTGCCTTTGTTGTTGAAGACGAACCAGTTGACTCCGAGCGCATTGCCGGCCTCGCGGCTGGCTTCGAGAAAACGTACCTTGAGCATCACTTGCTGTGAGGGAGAAACTTTCATCGCATTCACGACGGGCGCATCCGGCGAAAGGCCCTTGGCAACAGTCACCGCGCGTTCAGCCGAGACCGCATCGGCCGCCTCGCCGCTGAGCACAACCTGACCATTTGCGCTCGAGACCCGGATATTGCCGCTACCCGTGCTCGCCTTGATCTTGGCGCCGACATTGACCGTATCCGGCACGACTTCGAGGTCGAGCACGCCCAGCAGGCGCTGCTTGTCGGGAGCAAATACGGAGACGTTGGTGGTTCCCACCTTCTTGGCCTGAATGTAGATCGAATTGTCGGTCATCGGCAGCACGTCCGCGTAC
>NZ_JAFAVV010000363.1 GCF_019242285.1 Bradyrhizobium sp. | reverse complement strand
CCTGCGAACAGCTTGCCCTGTCCGCAGCGCGGGCATTTGCAGGCAAGCCCGCGCAGGATGGTCTGGGAGAGAGGTGTGGCGGCGTCGGTCATGTGATCACAAAGCAAAGGGGCGGCCACAGCGGCCGCCCCTTGTAGCACGATCGTCCGCGAACTACTCGGCGCCGACCAGGCGGCCGCCGCCGGTGCCCCAGACATAGATGCAGATGAACAGGAACAGCCAGACCACGTCGACGAAATGCCAGTACCAGGCGGCGAATTCGAAGCCGAGATGCTGGGTCGGCGAGAAATGGCCGCGATAGGCGCGAATCAGGCAGACGATCAGGAAAATGGTGCCGACCAGCACGTGGAAGCCGTGGAAGCCGGTCGCCATGAAGAAGGTCGCGCCATAGACGTTGCCGGAGAAGCCGAACGCGGCATGGGCGTATTCATAGGCCTGCACGCCGGTGAACGAGGCGCCGAGCAGGATGGTCAGGATCAGCCCGTATTTCAGTCCCTGGCGGTCGTTCTCGAGCAGCGCATGATGCGCCCAGGTCACGGTGGTGCCGGAGGTGAGCAGCAGCAGCGTGTTGAGGAGCGGCAGGTGCCAGGGATCGAAGGCATCGATGCCCTTCGGCGGCCAGGTGCCCGGCACGCTGCAGGCGCCCATCTGGGTGCCGGCGCCGCAGCCGAACACCGCGTCACGCGTCGCATGCACGGCGTCGGCCGGGAACAGCGCGGAATTGAAGAAGGCCCAGAACCAGGCCACGAAGAACATCACTTCCGAGGCGATGAACAGGATCATGCCGTAGCGGTGGCTGAGCTGCACCACGCGGGTGTGGTCGCCCTTGTGCTCGGCCTCGTTGATGACGTCGCCCCACCAGCTTGCCATGGTGTAGAGCACGCCGACGCCGCCCAGGGCGAAGATCATCCACGCCGCCGAGGTCATGTGGTGCATCCACAGGATCGCGCCGACCGCCATCACGAAGGCCGAGACGGAGCCGACGATCGGCCACGGGCTCGGATCGACGAGATGGTAGTCGTGATGCTTAGCGGGGGCCGTAGCCATTTTCGTCTCTCCGTTGGCGGTGCCGTTCCCTTCGGCACGTATTCATCAAACAAATGCGTTCAGAAGCTTCCGGTCACAGGTTTCCTTTGTCCGGCTCGGTGGCGGCGACCGGCTTCGGCGCGGTCTCGCGCACCGGATAGAAGGTGTAGGACAGCGTGATGGTGTTCAGCGTGTCGTTGTCGTGGTCGGCCGCAAGCGACGGATCGACATAGAACACGACCGGCATCTGGCGCTTCTCGCCCGCCGCCATGGTCTGCTCGGTGAAGCAGAAGCAGTTGATCTTCTCGAAATAGGCGCCGACCGTGAGCGGGGCGACGTTGTAGGCGGCCTGGCCCGTGGTGGTGCGCGCGGACTGGTTGGTGACGGTATAGTAGACGGTGACCACCTGGCCGATATTGACCTCGATCTCGGTCTGCTCCGGCTCGAACTTCCAGGGCAGCCCGCCCGCCACGTTGGAATCGAAGCGCACCGCAAGCTTGCGCGCCAGCGGAGCGGATGCGGGGCCCGATTTCGCCACCTGGGTGGTGCCGTTGAAGCCGGTGGCGCGGCAGAACCAGTTGTAGAACGGCACGGCGGCGTAGGACGCGCCGACCATCAGCACCACGACGACGCCGCAGATTGCGGCGACCAGCGCGTCGCGGCCGAGACGCGGTGCGCGGGCGGCTTCCGGCTCGGTCTTTTCGGGCTCCATCATCTCAAATCTCCGGCCGTCACAGCGGGCGGTTCAGCACCGCCGGTCCCTTGACGATGGTGACCGCGAAAAACAGCAAGACCAGCACGCCGAGCGCGAGCGCAATGGCGACCGAACGCCGGCGCTGGCTCCGCTTCTGCGCCTCGGTGAGGACGATTCCATCTGGCTCCCGCTGGTCGGCCATCGGCTTCTCATGGGCCCCCTACCCGATTCCGGGCACGACGGCGCGGACCACGACCTCGGCCAGCAGCGTCGCGAACAGCGCGAACAGATAGAGGATCGAGAACGCGAACAGTTTTCGCGTCGCGCGCAACGAGGCGCTCCGCTCGCGGCAGCGGTACACGTTGACGGCAAGCGCCAGCATGCCGGCGCCGAACAGCAGCGAGGTCACGCCGTAGACGGCGTCGAAATAGCCGAGCGGCCAAGGCGCGGTCGCAACCGCGACCAGCACGAGGGTGTAGAGCAGGATCTGCAACCGCGTCGCGTCGGGGCCCGCGACGACCGGCAGCATCGGGATTCCGGCGCGGGCGTAATCGTCCGAACGGAACAGCGCCAGCGCCCAGAAATGCGGCGGAGTCCAGAAGAAGATGATGAGGAAGAGCAGGAGCGGCTCGACCGAGAGCGAGCCGGTGGCGGCGACCCAGGCGACCACCGGCGGCAGTGAGCCGGCGGCGCCGCCGATCACGATGTTCTGGGCGGTGAAGCGCTTCAGCCACAGCGTGTAGATCACGACATAGAAGAAGATGGTGAAGGCGAGCAGCGCGCCGGCATACCAGTTGACCAGGATACCGAGCGTCATCACCGAGAAGAAGGCGAGCGTCAGCCCGAACGTCATCGCCTCCGAACGCGTGACGCGGCCGCGCGGGATCGGTCGGTTGGCGGTGCGCGACATCATCGCGTCGATATCGCCCTCCAGCGCCATGTTGAGCGCGCCCGAGGCGCCGGCGCCGACCGCGATGCAGAGCAGCGAGGTGAAGGCCAGCACGGGATGGAAGTGGCCAGGCGCCATCGCCAGACCGACGAGCGCGGTGAAGATCACGAGCGACATCACCCGCGGCTTCAGCAGCGCAACATAGTCGGCGACGTCAGCCTCGGAAATCCGGGGCACATCGATGGCGTTCTGATCGACGACCGACAAGGCTTGCAGCTTCCTTCGAGAAACGGAGGCGCGGCGCCCGTCAAGGGCGCCGCCTGTGGTTGCTCACTGCACCCGCGGCAGCGTTTCGAACTGGTGGAACGGCGGCGGCGAGGGCAACGTCCATTCCAGCGTGGTGGCGCCGGCGCCCCATGGATTATTGCCGGCCTCCTGCTTGCGCATGAAGGCGTCGATCACGCCGTAGATGAAGATCAGCACGCCGAAGCCGGAGATATAGGAGCCGATCGAGGACACATAATTCCAGCCGGCGAAGGCGTCGGGGTAGTCGACATAGCGGCGCGGCATGCCCGACAGGCCGAGGAAGTGCTGCGGGAAGAACACCAGGTTGACGCCGACGAAGGTGAACCAGAAGTGCGCCTTGCCGATCGCCTCGTTGTACATGTAGCCGGACATTTTCGGGAACCAGTAGTACCAGCCGGCGAAGATCGCGAACACCGCGCCGAGCGACAGCACGTAGTGGAAATGCGCGACCACGTAATAGGTGTCCTGCAGCACGCGGTCGACGCCGGCATTGGCCAGCACGACGCCGGTGACGCCGCCGACCGTGAACAGGAAGATGAAGCCGATCGCCCACAGCATCGGGGTGCGGAACTCGATCGAGCCGCCCCACATGGTGGCGATCCACGAGAAGATCTTCACGCCCGTCGGCACAGCGATCACCATGGTGGCGGCGACGAAATAGGCCTGCGTCGCCGACGACATGCCGACCGTGTACATGTGGTGCGCCCATACCACGAAGCCGATGCCGCCGATCGCGACCATGGCGTAGGCCATGCCGAGATAGCCGAACACGGGCTTGCGCGAGAAGGTCGAGACGATCTGGCTGACCATGCCGAAGCCGGGCAGGATGAGAATGTAGACCTCGGGATGGCCGAAGAACCAGAACAGATGCTGGAACAGCACCGGATCGCCGCCGCCGTCGGCCGAGAAGAAGGTGGTACCGAAATTGCGGTCGGTCAGCAGCATGGTGATCGCGCCGGCGAGCACCGGCAGAGCCAAGAGCAGCAGGAATACCGTCACCAGGATCGACCACACGAACAGCGGCATCTTGTGCAAGGTCATGCCGGGCGCACGCATGTTGAAGATCGTGGTGATGAAGTTGATGGCGCCGAGGATCGAGGAGGCGCCGGCGAGGTGCAGCGACAGGATGGCGAAATCGACCGCCGGGCCCGGATGGCCGGAGGTCGACAGCGGCGCATAGATGGTCCAGCCGGCGCCGACGCCGTTGGCGCCCGGCTCGCCCTCGACGAAGCTCGAGATCAGGAGCAGGCTGAACGAGGCCGGCAGCAGCCAGAACGAGATGTTGTTCATGCGCGGGAACGCCATGTCCGGCGCGCCGATCATCAGCGGCACGAACCAGTTGCCGAAGCCGCCGATCATCGCCGGCATCACCATGAAGAAGATCATGATCAGGCCGTGCGAGGTCACGAACACGTTATAGGTATGCGTCTCGTGGAATATCTGGACGCCCGGATACATCAACTCGGCGCGGATCGCGATCGACATGGCCGCACCGATGATGCCGGCGATGATCGCGAACACGAGGTACATCGTGCCGATGTCCTTGTGGTTCGTCGAATAGACCCAGCGCCGCCATCCGGTCGGGTGGTCGTGCGCATGGTCGTCATGGGCGTGATCGCCGTGTGTCGCTGCCGTCGTTGCCATCGTCAAATCCTGCCTTGCAGTCCTCAAAGTCGGGACCTCGAAGGTCCCGTCGCCCTGTCCCGTTCGCCGCCCCGTTAATGCGCCGCGCCAGAAGCGGAGGCGTAGGTATCGGTCTTCGCGCTGGCATATTTCTTCTTCGCGGCCTCCACCCAGGTCGCGAATTCCTGGTCCTCGACCACCTTGACCGCAATCGGCATATAGGCGTGATCCTTGCCGCACAGTTCGGAGCACTGACCGTAGTACATGCCGGTCTTCTCGGCCTTGAACCATGTCTCGTTGAGGCGGCCGGGAATGGAGTCGATCTTGATGCCGAAGGCCGGCACCGCGAAGGAGTGGATGACGTCGGCGCCGGTGGTCTGGATGCGGATCACCTTGTTGACGGGGACAACGACCTCGTTGTCGACCGAGAGCAGCCGCGGCTGCTGGCATTTCTCGCGGGTCTCGTCGCAGGCGAGCAGGGAATCGAACTCGAACTTGCCGTTATCCGGGTAGGCATAGCTCCAGTACCACTGCTTGCCGGTCACCTTGATGGTGAGGTCGGCCTTCGGCACGTCGAGCTCGAGGAACAGCAGCCGGAACGAAGGCACCGCGATGCCGACCAGGATAAGGACTGGAATCAAGGTCCAGGCCACCTCGATCAGCGTGTTGTGGGTGGTGCGGGACGGCGTCGGGTTGGCGCGGGCATTGAACTTGACCATCACCGTGATCAACAGCGCCAGCACGAACAGCGTGATCACCGTGATGATCGCGAGCAGCCAATTGTGGAACCAGTGAATGTTGTCCATCACCGGCGAGCCGGACTGCTGCATCGTGTATTCCCACGGCGCCGGCTGACCCAATTCGGCGAATGCCGATCCGGAAAACACCAGCGCGCAGCCGGCCACCGCCCATCCCAGCAACCGCCGGCCGCTCCGGCCCTTCGACATCTTCATGTCGCTCCCGCTCCCTTAAATCCACCCAAGGCATCCACCCGAAGGCATCCGAGGTGAGGGCCCGTCCGAGGCCCGTTGAATGCCGCGCGATCCGCCTCCCGCTGCGATGGCAGCATACGTTCGAAAATCGAAGTATCCGGGCCTGATCGCTGGGACGCCGAAATGCAGCCTCTCAAACCACAATTCGCGCGCCCCCGCAATGCAGTAGTCGCGGCGCCGAATTGGCCGAACGGACCATCGCCGCGATATCCTCTTT
>NZ_JAFAVV010000373.1 GCF_019242285.1 Bradyrhizobium sp. | reverse complement strand
AGCGATATCCGGGAACGCCGGCCCCGCATATCGCTTCCGCTCACGCGGGCTACGCTCTCTGCCATCTTCCGATTTTCGGAATTTTCTCTTGACGTAGACCCCAATCAGTGCGATTATACCCCCATCCCGCCTCGGCAAGAGGGACGGACGCGTCGTCACGAACGTGAGGCGGGGATGCGATGGACGCGGATGGCGCAGCCGGACGAGCGGCGCCATTGCGGACGGCGAATACGTGTGGTTCTGGCGCCCCGACGCTGGCGCTAAGCTCGCGGTGATGCTTCACATCACGCGGGTGACGGGGGCAAGAAAGCCCGGTCCCCGGGAAGAGCACGGCATAAGCGTTAACACCATCGCGCAGGGAATGCCGGTGATCTCGGCTGAACCTGTGGTAACCGCCGCGTGCTACTTTTGATGCACGCGGGCCATGGGTGCGGCTGAAGCACTCGGCATTCCCTGCGCCCTCTTGGTTTTTCGAGGGTGGATCATTTCCCAAAGCCTCGGGCGCAACGCGCCGCGAGAGTAAGCCCCTATGCCTCGACATCGTCATTGCGAGCGCAGCGAAGCGATCCACGCCTCAGCTCGGGGAAAGATGGATTGCTTCGCTGCGCTCGCAATGACGGTGGAGCTGTTTGACATTCGAATAAGAAGTAGCAAGTAGCCCGGATGAGCGACCCGTCCGCCGAAGCTCGGAGAGCGTAGGCGGAAGCGACATCCGGGAAACACTGTCCCCGCATATCGCTCTGCTCATGCGGGCTACGACATCTCACCCGCGCGCGAACACCAACAGGCCGTTGGCGGGAATGGTCAGCCGCGCGGATGCCGGCTGGCCATGCATCGCCGGTCCATCGGCGACGACCCCGCCGTCATTGCCCGCGACGTTCGGGTTGACCCAGTTGTCATAGACGTCGCTGTTGAATATCTCGCGCCATTCCCCTGCGGCAGGGAAGCCGATCGCATAATCGCGCCAAGTCGTCTCGTTCAGGCTGCAGACGATCATGAGGTCGTCGCCGTTGTCGGTCCAGCGGTGGAACGCCAGCACGCGGTTGTCGTCGTGGACGTGGACGACGGCGCAGCCCTCGCTTGTCAGCGCCGGATGGGCCTTGCGGAGCGTGATCAGGTCGCGCGTGTAGCGCAGGAAGTCGACCATCGCCTTGTCGCCATGATCGAGCCCCGCCCAGAAGATCGTGGTATCGACAGCCGGAGTGTCGCTCCACGGCTTGTCCTCCAGGATCTCCTGCCCCATGAACAGCATGGGAATGCCGGGCGAGGTCAACACCAGCCCCATCGCGAAACGGCTGCGGCTGCGCGCATACCAGGAGCGGCTGTTGCTGCCGTCGGCGAGCTTCGCCACCCGCGGCTCGCGCCCGACATAGACCTTGTCGTGGTTCTCGACATGCTGGACGGCACGCCAGCGCTCGCCGAGGCCCTGGTCGGCAATGGCGTCGGCGATCGCCTGCATCGACAGCTTTGCGCTCGCGCCGGCAGCGGCGCTCCTGATCGCGCCACGCACGCTTTCGCGCAGCCGGTCGTCCCAGGTCGCATCGAACCCGGCGCCGCCCTCGGCCGGCTTCTTCAGCACCCATGCGTTGACCGGCCAGTATTCCGCGATCTGGATCGCCAGCGGCTTCTCCGCGCGCAGGGCGTCGGTGATCTCCTGGCAGGTGCCCCAGCCGCCGAACTGGTCCATGACGCTGACCTCGTCGAAGCGCAGGCCGCCCAGGTGATATTCGCGATAGAACGACAGCGCGTTGTCGACCAGATATCGCCGGACATCCCTGTTCCAATAGGCGAACACCAGCCCGCCGGCCCAGCCATCATTGGTGAAGTAGAGGCTGTCATTGTTGTTGCCGGGGCGCGCACGGTCGAAGAACCAGAGGCTGTGATCGTCGAAGCCGCCGCCGGCGTGATTATAGACCACGTCGAAGATCACGGCGATGCCGTGGACATGGCAGACATCGACCAGCGCGCGAAGCTGATCATCGCAGTGGCGCAGCACGTCCACGCCGGCATAGGGCCGCTCGCCGACGCCGTGCAGGATGTCGTTGGTCTGCGCGACATAGGCCGCAAGCTTGGCCTCCTCCGCCTCGCCATACTGGGTCTCGGGGCTGAAGAGATCGGTGCCGTTGTAGCCCATGCTGAAGCTGGTCGGAAACTCCTGCACCGGCAACAGCTCCAGGGCGTTGACGCCCAGCGAAGCGAGATACGGCACGCGCGCGATGATGTCGAAGAAGCAGCCGTCCGGATTGCCCGGCTTGATGTCGTAGGTGCCGACGTGAAGCTGATAGATGACGAGCTGGTTGAATGGCGGCGGAGTGAACTCTCGACGATGCCAGGGAAAGGCGGCGGGGTCGCGCAGCACCGAATGGGACTGCGGGAACGGCGGCTCCCGTGTCAACAACCGTGCATGCGGATCGCGCTTGAAGCCCGACGTGCCCCCGGCCGGGCCGTCGACGAAAAAGCAATAGGGATCGCCGTCCTTCAGCCCGGGCACGAAGACCGCCCAGTGGCCGCCGCCGATCGGGCTGAGACGCGACGCCTCGTCCTGCTTCCAGCTGTTGAAGTCGCCGGAGACATGGACGGCGCTGGCGCGCGGCGCGAACACCCGGAAGGTCGCACCGCCCGCTACCAACGTGCCGCCCAGCGGCGCCCGGGAGAGATCGATCTGCAGAGCATCCATTGGCCGGCCCTCCCTCCAAATGTCCGCGGCAGGATATCCCGATCGGCCGTCCTGGAAACAGAAGGCGGTCTCTCAGAACAGGCGCGCGCCGTTCGGCACCGGCTGGTCCGGCTTGAACAGCACCACATTGCCGTTCGTGTCCGGAAAGCCCAGCACCAGCACCTCCGACATGAACTTGCCAATCTGTCGCGACGGGAAGTTGACAACCGCGGCGACCTGCCGGCCGATCAGCGCGGAGGCCTCGTAGTTCTGCGTCACCTGCGCGCTCGAGCGCCTGGTGCCGATGCCCGCGCCGAAATCGACCGTGAGCTTCAGCGCCTGCTTGCGCGCCTCGGGGAACGGCTCGGCCGCGATAATGGTGCCGACGCGGATGTCGACGGCGAGAAACTGGTCGAAAGTGATCTGGGCGGCCGGCGCCGCGGCGGGATTGTGAACGAGATGCATGATGGAAGACCGTTTATTTTATGGAAGCCGCCGGCGCAACCCAATTCAAATGCCCTGAGCTTTGCAGAGGCGGATATCGAGCCAGCCGAAGCCATTGACCGTGAGCGCGTCGCCTGCATTGATCACCACGGTGGTGGTCTCCGCCTCGATGATCGCCGGCCCCTGCAGCATGTGCCCGGGCCTCAGCTCATCGAGCGCGAACACCGGCACGTCGCGCCGTTCGCCGAACAACGCCCTTCGCGTGCCGCGCGGTATGGCGGCCTTGGTCGTGGTGACCGCATGGGCGTCTGCCTCGTACGTGGCCACCCTGCCGACCGCGGCGACGCGCGCATTGACGAACACGACCTCCTGGTCGCGCGAGGCATAGGTGTAGAGCTCCTCATGCCGGCGGTGGAAACGCTTCTCGATCTCGGCGATCAGCGACGGCGAAGAGAGGTCGATGCCGTCGAGCGAGACGTCGATCTCGAAAATCTGCTCGCCATAGCGCATCTCGGCGGCGCGCTCGATCGCGATCGGCCCGTCGAACCAGCCTTGCAGCCGCTCGGTGGCGCGAGCTTCGAGTCCCTCAAAGATCTCGCGCACCTCGCCTGCGGTCGAGCGCGCACCGCTCTCGAAATGGGTGCGGCTCACCTCATAGCGCAGATCCGAGGTCAGCATGCCCCAGGCCGACAGCACCGAGGCCGTGGTCGGCACGATGATGCGGGTAATGTCCAGCTCGCGTGCAAGCTCAACGGCGTGCAGGCCCGCGGCGCCGCCAAAACTCAAGAGCGCAAAGCGGCGGGGATCGACGCCGCGGCGCAGGGTCATCATGCGGATGCCGTCGGCCATCTTCAGGTTGACCAGGCGGAAGATGCCCGCCGCCGCCTCGATGCGCGTGATCTTCAGGCTCGTAGCGAGCCGGTCGATCGCGGCTTCTGCTGCCGATACATCGAGCGGCCGCTTGCCGCCCATGAATTTCGCGGCATCGAGATAGCCGAGTACGACGTTGGCGTCGGTGACGGTCGCGGCTTCGCCGCCCTGGCCGTAGCAGGCCGGCCCCGGCATCGCGCCGGCGCTTTGCGGGCCGACGTGGAAAATGCCGCCATTGTCGACCGAAGCCACCGAGCCGCCGCCGGCGGCGATCGAGGCGATGTCAAGGCTGCGCAGCGCGATGCGTTGGCCGGCGAGCCCGCTATCGGCCGACAGCGTCATCGCGCCGTCGGCGATCAGCGAAATGTCGGTCGAGGTGCCGCCCATGTCGAAGGCGACGAGGTCGGCAACGCCGAGCATCGCCGCAGAGCGACGGGCGCCGGCCATGCCGCCGGCCGGTCCCGACAGCACAGTTGCCGCGGCGAGCCGCGCGGCCTCCTCGACCGGCGCCATGCCGCCATGGGACAGGATGATAAAGAGCGAGCCGGCAAAGCCCGCCTCCGTCAACCGCCGCTCCAGCCGTTCGAGATAGCGCCGGACGATCGGCGAGACATAGGCGTTCACCACCGTGGTCGAGACGCGCTCATATTCCTTGATCTGCGGCAGCACGTCGCTGGAGCAGGACACGCCGACGTCGGGCAGCTCCCGCGCAAGCCGCTCCGCCACCGCGTGCTCATGCGCGGCATTCCGATAGGCATGGAGGAAGCAGACCGCGACCGAGGTCGCACCGGATCGCCTGATTGCGGCGATGGCCTCGTTGAGCGAGTCCTGATCGAGAGGGATCAGCACCTCACCATCGGGCCTCATGCGCTCGCGCACGCCGAAGCGCAGTTCGCGCGGCACCAAGGGCTCCGGCGGCGGCGAGCGCAGGTCATAGCGATTGCCCTTCAGTCCCTCGCGCATCTCCAGCACGTCGCGATGGCCCTCGGTCGTGATCAGCGCCACCTTGGCGCCGCGCCGCTCCAGCAGCGCGTTGGTCGCAACCGTGGTGCCGTGCACCAGTCTCTGCGTCTGCGCCAGCATGTCCGCACGCGACAGATCGAGCCGGCGCGCCAGCTCTTCCAGCCCCGTCATCACGCCGAGCGACTGGTCCTCCGGTGTCGAGAGCGATTTTGCGAAGACCGTGCGCCCGCTCGCATCGATGGCGACGAGATCGGTGAAGGTCCCGCCAACGTCAATTCCAATGGTCAGCATGGTTCAAACAGCCTCAGCGTCGTCGGTGACGAGGCCCTGCAGCCGGTCGCGCTCGCGCGCCGCCTGGCTGCGCTTGGCCGGCGGGCCCCAGCCGCCGCCGCCGGCGGAGCGGACCTCGAGGTAATCGCCGGGCAAAATCTCGATGCCGACCTCCTTGGTGCGCAGCTCGCGCGGCGGCCGGCCTTCCGACAATAGGCGGTAGCGATGTGGCGCGCTGTCCTCGCCGCCGAGCATGCCGGCCGAGCCGTGGCGGGTGCCCTCGCCCGCGGTATTGCCGAGCGCCGGCCTGGTCGTCTCCAGCACGAGATCGAGCGCGACGCCGAGGCCGCCGCGATACTGGCCGTCGCCGCCGGAATTGGGTCGGAATTCGTGCTTGCGGAAGTGCAGCGGGAAGCGCGCCTCGGCCACCTCGATGCTGCCGAACTTCAGCCCGCCAGCCGAATGCCACTCGCCGATCGACGACCAGCCATCGCCGCCGGAGGACGCGCCGCCGCCCGGGCGGGCGTGGAACATGTGCCAGATGAAGCCGCGCCCGGTGCGCGGATTCTCGCCCTGGATCGCAATCCGGTAGCGCCGCCCCCAGCCGGCCATGGCGCGATCCGGGCAGGAGCCGGCCAGCGCCTTGACGATCGCCTCGACGATCTCGTTGCCGGGATGGCTGGTGCACAGCGTCACCGGCCGGCCCGGATCGGCCCAGACGATAGTGCCCTGCTTCGCCTTCACCGTCAGCGGCCGCAGCGCGCCGGAGTTCTTGGGGATGTCGGGGTCGATCAGATAGGCAAATGCCATCGCCACCGCCGCCTGCATGTTGGCATGCGAGGAGTTGACGAAGCTCGAAGCCTGCGGATCGGAATCGGACAGATCGACCTCGACGTCGCTGCCGCGCTTGGTCACCTTGGCCGCGATCCTGATGTCGGTGCGGCCGCGCCCGTCATCGTCGAGCAAGGCCTCGCCATGGAACGTGCCGTCCCTCCAGGTCGACACCACCGCGCGCGCCTGCGCCTCGGCCGCGTCCAGCACCGCCTCGATCGCGGCTTCCACGACAGGTGTGCCGAGCTCGGCGAGCAGCTTCTTCACCCGCCGCTCGCCGAGATGGGCGGCGCCGATCATCGCGGCGAGATCGCCGCGGAAGTCGTAGGGGTTGCGGACGTTCAGCGCCAGCATGTCGAGGATGTCGTCCCGCATCCGCCCTGCCTCGGCGAGCCGAATCGGCGGAATCCGCAGGCCCTCCTGCCAGATCTCGGTGGCATCGGGATTGTAGGCGCCATGGGTGGCGCCGCCGATGTCACTCTGATGCGCCCGCACGATGGTCCACAACAGCCGCCGCTCGCCGTCGAACACCGGCACGAACACGGTGAGGTCGGGCAGATGGCTGCCGCCATGATAGGGATCGTTCATCAGGATCATGTCGCCCGGCACGACATCCCGGATGCGTTCCTCCACGGCGCGCGTCGCCCAGGGCAGCGCGCCGACATGGACCGGGATATGCTCGGCCTGCGCGATCAACCGGCCGGTTACATCGCAGATGGCGAGCGAGAAGTCGCGGCTGGAATTGAGGATCTGCGAATAGGAGGTGCGAAGCATCGCCTCGCCCATCTCGGCCACGATCGAGCTCAGGCGATGCTGCACCACGGATCGCGTGATCGGGTCGACGGTCTCGGACATTCCTACCCACCTCCATATCTGCTCACGCTTATAGAGCAGAACGTTCGCCGTCACGGCAACAAGAACAAGCGTCGAGCAATTAGCATGGCTTGCATGCAGCATCCAAAACGCGGTTGCCCTGCCGCTCCGCCTATCACAGACTGCTTTGGCCCGGCAGCGCCGATCCATCAATGGCGATGGTCGCGCGACGAGAATCCGCCGGCAATTGGAAACGAGTGATGACCGATCAGGTATCCGCCATTACGGCGGCGGGCACGGCAAGGCCCACGGGCGTGCGCTGGACCATCTTCCTGCTGATGCTGTTCCTGATCTCGATCAACTATATCGACCGCGCCTCGCTCTCGGTGGCGATGCCGCTGATCTCCAAGGAATTCGAAATCGATCCGGCCATGCAAGGCCTGATCCTCAGCTCGTTCTTCTGGACCTATGCGCTGATGCAGGTGCCCGGTGGCCTGCTGGCCGATCGCTATGGGCCGCGGATCGTGATCGCGTCGGCGACGATCTTCTGGGGCGCGTTTCAGGCGATCGCCGCAGTCGCCACCACCTGGGTCGTGCTGATGCTGACCCGGCTCGGCCTCGGTGCCTCGGAGGCGCCGATCTATCCCGCCGGCGGCAAGCTCAACGCGATCTGGATGACCCAGACCGAGCGCGGGCGCGGCGCCACCCTGCTCGACGGCGGTGCCCCGCTCGGCGCCGCGCTGGGCTCGATCGTGATCGCCTGGCTGATCGCCGCCTTCAATTCCTGGCGCGTCGCCTTCGTCATCGCCGGCGTCGGCACCATGCTGTGCGGCCTTCTGGCCTGGTACTACATCCGCAACACGCCGCGCCAGCATCCCTCCGTCAACGAAGCCGAAGCCCGCTATCTGGAGGCGGCGCACGCGCTGGAGGATGCCGCGACGCCCTCGTCCGGCGGCAGCTTCCTGGGCTATTTCCGCTTCCGCTCGGTCTGGTGCATGTGCCTCGGCTGGATGTTCTTCAACACCACCTTCTACGGGCTGTTGACCTGGATGCCGACCTATCTGTTCAAGGTGCACAATTTCGACATCAAGGTGATCGGCAGCGCGTCCTTCATCATCTTCTTCGCGGGCTTTGTCGGCGAGCTCGTCGGCGGCTGGATCGGCGACACCTGGCGCAGCCGCGGCGGCGCGCCCAATCTCGTGTTCCGCACGCTGTTCGGCATCGCCGCCCTCATGACCACCGTATCGATCTTCTCGGTCGCCTATGTGAGCGATCCCACAGCCGCCGTGGCGCTGCTATCCGCCACGCTGTTCTTCCTGCGCTGGTGCGGCATGTACTGGGCGATCCCGTCCGCGCTCGCAGGCCGCGACAGATCCGGCTTCCTCGGCGGCTGCATGAATCTCGGCGGCAACATCGCCGGCATCACCTCGCCGCTGATCGTCGGCCTCATCGTGCAGGTCACCGGCTCCTACTTCCTGGCGCTGATGTACTTCGCCGCCGCCGGCATTGCGCTTCTGATCTGCTCGACCCTGATTGACTACAGCCGCAAACTGCCGGTCTGACCGCCGCCCCATCCGGGAGATCACCATGCCCTATGCCACCACCGACGACGGGGTACGCCTCCATTTCGAGGAGACGGGATCGGGCCATCCCGTGATCTTCGTGCACGAATTCGCCGGCGACCTGCGGAGCTGGGAGCCGCAGTTGCGGCATTTCGGCCGGCGCTATCGCGCCATCGCTTACAATGCGCGCGGCTTCCCGCCGTCGGATGTGCCGGAAGACGCCTCGTCCTATTCGCAGGCGCGCGCCGCCGACGACATCCTCGCCGTGCTCGACCATGTTGGCGAGCGGAAGGCGCACATCGTCGGGCTGTCGATGGGCGGCTTTGCCACGCTGCATTTCGGCCTGCGCCATGGCGCACGCGCCGCGTCGCTGTGCATCGGCGGCTGTGGCTATGGCGCTGAGCCCGACAAGCGCGAGACGTTCAAGGGCGAAGCCGATGCGATCGCCAAGGCGCTCCGCAGCGACGGCATGCCGGCCTTCGCCGAGCGCTATGCCTACGGACCGACCCGCGTGCAGCTCGAGAACAAGGACCCGCGCGGCCACGCGGAGTTCAAGGCGATGCTGGCAAGCCATTCGGCGGTCGGATCGGCCAACACCCAGCAGGGTGTGCAGAAGGAGCGGCCTTCGCTCTATACACTGGTCGAGGACATGAAGCTCATCACCATCCCGACGCTGGTCATCACCGGCGACGAGGATTGGCCATGCCTGCTGCCGGGCATCCTGATGAAGCAGAGCATCCCGACCGCGGCGCTCGCAGTGATCCCGAATTCGGGCCACGCGATCAACATCGAGGAGCCCGGCGAATACAACCGGATCGTCGGCGACTTCCTGGCCCAGGTCGACAGCGGCCGCTGGCCGCAGCGCGACCCCCGCGC
>NZ_JAFAVV010000351.1 GCF_019242285.1 Bradyrhizobium sp. | reverse complement strand
GACCAGAACGAGAAGATGCTGTATTTCGAGACCGCGCAGCTCGAATTCTACGGCGTGCCGATCGCCTACATGCCGTTTTTCTCGACGCCCGATCCGACGGTGAAGCGCAAGAGCGGCTTCCTGATGCCGGGTTACAGCGAAGCCTCGACCTACGGCTTCGCGACGGAAATTCCTTATTACTGGTCGATTGCCCCGGATATGGACGCGACCTTCGCGCCGCGCATCACCACGCGGCAAGGCGTGCTGTTCCAGGCCGAGTTCCGCCAGCGCCTGATCGACGGCGCCTATCAGATCCGTGCCTACGGCATCGACCAGCTCGATCCCGGCGCGTTCGCCGGCCAGCCCGGCGATCGCCAGTTCCGCGGCGGCGTCGAGACCAAGGGCCAGTTCGCGATCAACGACAAATGGGTCTGGGGCTGGGACGGCGTCGCGCTGTCGGACTACTATTTCATGTCCGATTACCGGCTGTCGCAATACCGCGATCCGCTGAACTCGTTTCTGAGCCTGCCGACCGAAGCGATCTCGCAGCTCTATCTGACCGGCGTCGGCAACCGCAGCTACTTCGACCTGCGCACGATCTACTATCTCAGCTTCTCGGGCAACCAGCAGCAAGTGCCGGTGGTCTACCCGGTGATGGATTATTCGAACGTCTTCAACTACCCGATCTTCGGCGGCGAGGTTTCCTACAACACGAACTTCGTCAACCTGTCGCGCAATGACGCCGTGTTCGACCCGATCACGACGCTGGCGAATACCAACGGCCTCTGCATGACGGCGTCCGCCGATCCGATGGCGCGCATTCCCGCGCAGTGCCTGCTGCGCGGCATGCCCGGAACCTACACCCGATTCACCGCCGAAGCGCAGTGGCGCAAATCGTTCACGGATTCCTTCGGCGAAATCTGGACGCCGTTCGTGAGCGCGAGGGTCGATGCAATCAACGCCGACGTGGCCAACCAGCCGGGCGTCAACAACTTCCTGCCGACCGGGGACACCACGGCGCTGCGGGTCATGCCGACCGTCGGCCTCGAATACCGCTATCCCTTCATCAACGTGCAGCCCTGGGGCTCGACAACGATCGAGCCGATCGCGCAGGTGATCATTCGCCCGAACGAGTCCTACGCCGGCAAGCTGCCGAACGAGGATGCCCAGAGCCTGGTGTACGACGCGAGCAACCTGTTCAGCGTCGACAAGTTCTCGGGCTATGACCGCGTCGAGGGCGGCGGACGCGCCAATGTCGGCGTGCAATCGACCACACAATTCGACCGCGGCGGCAGCGTCAATGTGCTGTTCGGCCAGTCCTACCAGCTGTTCGGCCTGAACTCCTTCGCCGTGCAGGACATGACCAATACCGGCGTCGATTCCGGTCTTGCGACCCAGAAGGCCGACTACGTGGCTCGGGTCAATTATTCGCCGAACCGGACCTATACTTTCAGCGTCAGGTCGCGCTTCGACGAACAGACCTGGAACGTGCAGCGTTTCGAAGCGGAGGCACGGGCGAATTTTGACCGCTGGTCGGTGGCCCTGACCTATGGCAACTACGCGGCGCAGCCGGAGCTCGGCTACCTGACCCGCCGCGAGGGTCTGCTCGCCAACGGTTCGATCAAGATCGCGGCGAACTGGGTTGCGACGGGCGCAGCGCGCTGGGATCTGGAGGCCAACAAGCTCAACCAGTACGTGATTGGCGCCGGCTATGTGGATGACTGCTTCGTGCTGGCCGCCAACTATGTGACGTCGTACAGCTATTCGGCCGGCACGGCGCCGCCCGTGCTCGGCCATGCCTACATGCTGCAGATCGGGCTGCGCACGATCGCCAACACGTCCTCGTCGGTCTCCGGTATCGGCATCCCGTAGACCTCCGACGAGGATGAATAAGGCCTTTGGCTCAAGGCTTCGACCAGGATCGGCTGACGCAAAGATGATCATGACGGCCACATTTCCGTATCGCCTTCAAACCCTGATCATGGGTCTTGCTGCAGTGCTGTCGTTGTCCGTCGGCGCCTCTCCGTTGCGTGCGCAGACCGTCGCCGTCATGGTCAATGGCGAGCCGATCACCGATTACGACATCGAGCAGCGCAGCAAGCTGTTTTTCCTCACCAGCCACAAGACACCCGACCGCAAGGAAGTGGTCAACGAGCTGATCGACGAAAAGCTGAAGATCAAGGAGGGCAAGAAATTCGGCGTCGATCCCGGTGTCGCCGACATCGACCAGGCCTATACCAGCATGAGCCAGCGCATGCATATCACCTCCGATCAGTTGACGGCGTCGCTGGAGAAACAGGGACTCAGGGCCGACACGTTGAA
>NZ_JAFAVV010000268.1 GCF_019242285.1 Bradyrhizobium sp. | reverse complement strand
GGATTTCGCGAAGTGCTTCTTCTTCTCGTCGAATGCCGCGTTTGCTGCTTTCGAGTTGAGCCGTGTCGCCAGCAGCGTCAGGTTTCCGAGACGCTTGGATAGTTCGAAATACCTCGCCAAACTGCGCCTGACGTGATTCGATTCGCACCTGCGATGGGAGAGGCGCGGATGTCGGGTCAGCGGGGATTTTTCGACGTCGACGAACGCTATGCGGCATTGTCTGCGGCGGGCGATCCGCTGGAGCGGCTTGCGTCGGTGGTCGACTTCGAGGTCTTCCGCCCGGTTCTTAATGCCGCGCTGGCGCGCTCGGACCGGAGCAAAGGTGGTCGTCCGCCCTATGACGCGGTGCGCATGTTCAAAGTCCTGGTGTTGCAGGCGCTGTATGGCCTGTCCGACGAGCAAGCGGAGTTCCAGCTGCGCGACCGGCTGTCGTTCATGCGCTTCGTCGGCCTCGAACTGCACGAGGCGGCGCCGGACGCGACGACCATCTGGCTGTTCCGTGAACAGCTCAAGCGGGTGGAGGCGATCGATAAGCTGTTCCGCCGCTTCGACACCGTGCTCGCGGCCAAGGGATATCTGGCGATGGGAGGGCAGATCATCGACGCAACCATCGTCGCGGCACCGAAGCAGAAGCTCACTGCCGACGAGAAGGCGGTGATCAAGGCGGGCGGCACGCCGGCCGGATGGTCGAAGGCGAAGCGCCGGCAGAAGGACCGCGACGCCCGTTGGACACTCAAGCGCGGGCGCGCCAGGCCGAAGCCGGAGGACGGCGCCGCACGAACCGGGGTGGAGATCGCGGTGCCGGTGTTCGGCTACAAGTCGCACCTCAACATCGACCGCCGGTACCGGCTGATCCGCGCCTGGTCGGTGACCGACGCCGCCGCGCATGACAGCCGCCGCCTGCCCGACCTGCTCGATCGGGAGAACACCGCCAGCCCGGTCTGGGCGGACACGGCCTATCGGACCAAGCGCAACCTGGAGGTGCTGCAGCGGCGCGGCCTGCGCGAGCGCATCCAGTTCCGCCGGCCACCGCGGCGCCGGCTCTCCGGGCCGCGCGCCCGCGCCAACGCCGCACGGGCCAAGGTGCGCTCGGCCATCGAGCACGTGTTTGCCCGGCAGAAGCACCGGATGGCGTTGTTTGTGCGCACCATCGGACTCGCGCGGGCGCGGGTGAAGATCGGATTGGCAAACCTGGCCTACAATTTCACCCGGCTTGCCTGGCTCGACACCCGAATTGCGCCCGCATAGCCAGAAATAGCCGGCTTACCGCATCTCCTTCCCTCCCGCACCCACATCAGGGCCGGCCAAATCAGCCCGAACGCATCCGCAAACAGCCTTCATCATCGTCGGCGATCACATATTTCGATCTATCCAACTGGGCGCCTCGCGCCCCGAGGCTGCTGGGCAGGTTTGACGCTTCCCGCCTCTCGGGCGTCGGCGCGCCGCGGTTGACGTTGCTGGCGAATCCGGCGGTGCTTCAGAAAGAACGGCGGGCTTGGAGCGATTGCGATGAAGCGGTCGGAGTGGTTGCGAGTCACCCTTCTGCTCGCGACCGTCACGGCCTCCCTCGCGCTGCACTACACCGACGCGCTCCCGCCGATCTGGATCTTCGCCGCCGGTCTTGCCGCGATCGCGATGCTTGCCGACTGGGTGCGTCGCGGTACGGAGCAAGCGGCCGGCCATGCCGGCGCCGCGATCGGCAGCCTGCTTGCCGTCACCTTCGGCAACGCCGCCGAACTCGTGCTGGCGCTGTTCATACTCTCGGCGGCGCAGACGGAGGTCGTGCAAGCGCAGATCACCGGTTCCATCATCGGCACCACGCTGCTGTTCCTCGGCATCTGCGCCTTCGTGGGCGGGCTCCGTCACGAACGGCAGGTTTTTGGCGTGGCACAGGTCGGACTGCTCTCGACCATGCTGCTGCTGGTGGCCATCGCGATCCTGCTGCCCGCGACGTTCGACGTCGCCGAGCGCGCGCATGTGGCGGGTGTCGATCGGGCACTCGACGAGGAGCGCTTGAGCCTTT
>NZ_JAFAVV010000805.1 GCF_019242285.1 Bradyrhizobium sp. | reverse complement strand
GCGGCGGAGGCCGTCGCAGCCGTCGGCTCGTAGCCGCAATGGGCCATACAGTCGGCGCACTTCTCGTACTTGCCGGTGCCGTAGGAGTCCCAATCGGTGGTCTCCATCAGCTCCTCGAAGGTCTTGGTGTAGCCCTCGCCGAGCAGATAGCACGGCTTCTGCCAGCCGAAGATGTTGCGCGCCGGCATGCCCCACGGTGTGCATTCGTAGCTCTGGTTGCCGGCCAGGAAGTCCAGGAACAGGCCGGAATGCATGAAATTCCACTTCTTGCCCTTGCCGAGCGCGAATACGTCGCGGAACAGCCGCTTGGTCTTGGTGCGGTTGAGGAAGTGCTCCTGGTCGGGCGCGCGCTCATAGGCGTAGCCCGGCGACATCGAGACGCCGACGCCGAGCTCGGTGCAGAAGTCGAGAAATTTCGCGATCTCCTCGGCGGGGTGGCCGTCGAAGATGGTGGCGTTGACGTTGACGGTGAAGCCGCGCGCCTTCGCCGCCTTGATCGCGGAGACCGCGCGGTCGAACACGCCCTTCTGCGACACCGACTTGTCGTGGTGGTCGCGCAGGCCGTCGAGATGCACGGAGAAGAACAGATAGGGCGAGGGCTCGAACAGATCGAGCTTCTTCTCGAGCAGCAGCGCATTGGTGCAGAGCGAGACGAACTTCTTGCGCGCCACGAGGCCGCGCACGATCTCGCCGATCTCCTTGTGGATCAGCGGCTCGCCGCCGGGAATCGCGACCATCGGCGCGCCGCATTCTTCGGCGGCGTCCCAGCACTCCTGCGCGCTCATGCGGCGGTTCAGGATCGCGTCGGGATAATCGATCTTGCCGCAGCCGGAGCAGGCGAGGTTGCAGCGGAACAGCGGCTCCAGCATCAGGACCAGCGGATAGCGCTTTCGGCCGAGCAGCTTCTGCTTGATCAGATAGCCGCCAATACGCATTTCCTTGAAGAAGGGGATCGCCATCAGTTCGTTCTTTCTGGGATTGTCTGGTACCGGAAGGTCAGCCTGCCGCCAGCTCGGCCGGCAGGCGAAATTCAATGTTCTCTTCCCGGCCGGGAAGGACCGACACCGTCACCGGGCCGATGCGACGAAGCGCATCGATGACGTCGTCGACCAGAACCTCGGGAGCCGAGGCGCCGGCGGTGATGCCGACAGCCCTGACGTCCTTCAGCCAACCCGGATCGAGCTCGCTGCCATCAGCGATCAGGTAACTTGCGACGCCGGCCTCGCTGCCGATTTCGCGCAGGCGGTTGGAGTTGGAACTGTTGGCTGCGCCGACCACCAGGATAACGTCCACCAGCTTGCTGAGGTCCCTTACCGCAGATTGCCGATTTTGTGTCGCATAGCAGATATCCCGGATGTCCGGGCCTTGAATGTCTGTAAATCGCGCGTGAAGGGCGGCGATGATGTCCTTGGTATCATCGACGCTGAGCGTGGTCTGGGTGATATAGGCGACCGGGGTATCATGAGGCAGCGTCAGCGCGGCCACGTCGTTCACGCTCTGGACCAGCGTCACCGGGCCCGGAACCTGCCCCATCGTGCCCTCAACCTCGGGATGGCCGTCATGGCCGATCAGGATCAGCGCGCGACCTTTTGACATATAGCGCTTCCCTTGATTGTGAACCTTTGTGACCAGCGGGCAGGTGGCGTTGAGCACCGCCAGCCCGCGCTCGGCGGCTTCCTCCTCCACCGTCCGCGCCACGCCATGGGCGCTGAACACGGTGACGGAGGAGGGTGGTACTTCGGACAGATCCTCGACGAAGATTGCGCCCTTGTTCTTCAGGCTCTCGACCACGTATTTGTTGTGCACGATCTCATGACGCACATAGACCGGCGGGCCGTATTTCTCGAGCGCGCGCTCGACGATTTCGATGGCGCGCACGACGCCGGCGCAGAAGCCGCGTGGCTGCGCCAGAAATACTTCCATGGTAGGTTCGTTACCCAAATTGCCTCACTCATCGTCTCGACCCCGAAGGGTCATAACCCCGAAAACCCCAGATCCCGCAATACCAACACCACGCTCATATTCCGCTTCCGGTTACCTGCGGGACGGGCAAGGTCTTGTGTCAAAAATTCATCTGCGAGGAAAGGCAGGTGGACGGAGGAGGCGCAGGGACGATCAAGGTATCTTGATACTATCAGACAAGTTATTGAAGATAAAGCCCTTTTACCCTCACTTGTTCGTCATTTTGTCGCCGAACAATCCCGGCTATACAGCCGGGCCTCAGCGGTCCGTGCCGTGTCATGGCAATTTGGTGCGCTTAAGGAAAAATCCCCACTGCGAGGTTAGCCCAGCTCGCGGAACGGCGCCGAACGGCGGAACGTTTCCGGCAAGCTCATAACATTAGAAAGAATTGATGTGCTGACAAGTATTGTCGTCTCGATCGTCAAGATGTGTACCCGTTTTGCAACGGTCACGCTGGCGCTCAGCCTCGCTCTGGCGATCGGCGCCGGCTACTACACGGCGCATCATTTCGTCATCAATACCGACATCAACACGCTGATTTCGTCCAATCTCGACTGGCGCCAGCGTGACCAGCAGTTCGACCGGGCGTTCGATCGCGACAGCACGATCCTGGCCGTCGTGGAGGCGCCCACGCCCGAGCAGACCAGCGCTGCGGCCAAGGCGCTCGAGGCGAAACTGAGGGATGACAAGACGAACTTCCAGTCCATGCAGCCGCTCGGCTCGGGCGAGTTCTTCGAGAAGAATGGCTTGTTGTTTCTGCCGACCCAGGAGGTCGGCGAGCTGACCGGGCAGCTCGAATCCGCCGCTCCCTTGCTCGAGATCATGGCCGGCGACCCGTCGATCCGCGGGCTCACCGGCGCGCTCGAGACCGGCCTTGCCGGCGTCAAGCGCGGCGAGGTCAAGCTCGACAACACCGCGCGGCCCTTCAACCAGATCGCGCAGACCGTCGAGGACGTGCTCAACAAGGGCGACGCCAACTTCTCCTGGCGCGAATTGACCTCCGACAAGCCGCTGACGGACAGCGACAAGCGCGCCTTCATCGAGTTCAAGCCGGTGCTGGATTACCAGGCGCTGGAGCCCGGCAAGAATGCGACCGACGCGATCCGCGCCGCCGCCATCGCGGTCGGCTTCCCGGACAGGTATCAGGCCCGCGTGCGCCTCACCGGGCCGGTGCCGATCGCCAACGAGGAATACGCCACGGTCCAGGACGGCGCCATTCTCAACGGCCTCGGCACCGTCGTGGTGGTGCTGATCATCCTCTGGCTGGCGCTGCATTCGGCGAAGATCATCTTCGCCGTGTTCGTCAACCTGTTCATCGGGCTGTCGCTCACGACCGCGGTCGGACTGATGCTGGTGGGATCGTTCAACCTGCTCTCGGTCGCGTTCGCGGTGCTGTTCATCGGGCTCGGCGTCGATTTCGGCATCCAGTTCAGCGTGCGCTACCGCTCGGAGCGGTTCAAGAACGACGACCTCTCGGCGGCACTGGCCGAGGCGGCGCGCCGCGCCGCGGTGCCGCTGTCGCTCGCCGCGATGGCGACCGCGGCCGGATTCCTCTGCTTCATGCCGACCGACTACAAGGGCATTTCCGAGCTCGGCGAGATCGCCGGCGCCGGCATGCTGATCGCGTTCACCTCGAGCATCACGGTGCTGCCGGCGCTGCTCCGCCTCATCAATCCGCCCGGCGAGAAGGAGCCGGTCGGCTACGCCTTCCTCGCGCCGCTGGATCGCTTCCTCGAGGATCATCGCGTTCCGATCGTGGTCGGCACGATCCTGATCTCGCTGGCGGGCCTGCCGCTGCTCTATTTCATGAAGTTCGACTTCAACCCGATGAACCTGCGCAACCCGAAGGCGGAATCGATCGCGACCTTCCTCGACCTGCGCAAGGACCCGAACACCGGCGCCAACGCCATCAACGTGCTGACCCGCTCCGAGGCCGACGCCAAGCAGATCGAGGCGAAGCTCGAGAAGCTGCCCGAAGTGCTGCGCGTGACGTCGCTCGACAGCTTCGTGCCGGAAGACCAGGCGCCGAAGCTGAAGCTGATCGAGGCGGCGGCCAAGAAGGTCGGCCCCGCGCTCAATCCGGATTCGGTGGACGCGCCGCCGTCCGATCAGGAGAATGTCGATGCGCTGAAGAGCTCGGTGGACGCGCTGCGGCGGACCGCGGGCGACAACCAGGGACCGGGCGGCATCGCCTCGCGGCGGCTGGCGGACGCGCTGGAGAAGCTCACGAAGGCCGATGAGGCGACCCGCAACAAGGCGCAGGACGTCTTCGTCATGCCGCTCAAGGTGGTGTTCGATCAGCTCAGGAATCTGCTGCAGGCGCAGCCGGTCAGCCTGAACAACCTGCCGCCCGACATCGTCGGCCTGTACAAGGCCAAGGACGGCCTGATGCGGGTCGAGGCGCTGCCGCGCGGCGATCCCAACGACAACGACAATTTGCGCAAATTCGCCAGCGCCGTGCTCGCCGCCGAGCCGACGGCGATCGGTGGACCGGTGTCGATCCTGAAGTCCGGCGACACCGTGGTCGAGGCCTTCATCCACGCCGGCATCTACGCGCTGGTCGTGATCAGTCTGCTGTTGTGGATCACGCTGCGGCGGATCACCGACGTGCTGCTGACCTTGGTGCCGCTGCTGGTCGCGGGCGCGGTGACGCTGGAAATCTGCGTGCTGATCAAGCTTCCGCTGAATTTCGCCAACATCGTCGCACTGCCGCTGCTGCTCGGCGTCGGCGTGGCCTTCAAGATCTATTACGTCACGGCGTGGCGCTCAGGCAGGACGAATCTGCTGCAGACCAGCCTGACGCGAGCGATCTTCTTCAGCGCGCTGACCACGGCCACCGCCTTCGGCAGCCTGTGGCTCTCCAGTCATCCCGGCACATCCAGCATGGGCAAGCTGTTGGCGCTGTCGCTGGTCACCACGCTTGCCGCCGTGCTGCTGTTCCAGCCCGCGCTAATGGGCAAGCCCCGCGATGTCGGGGAGTAGGCAGATGTCGCCGACCGTGTCCGCCTGAGCTCCCGGTTTCTGACCGGGCGTGGCGGAGCGGGTGGCGGGGCCCGTGGCCTTCGGGGCTGTGGCCACGGTCTTGTTGGCGGTGCCTGTCGTCTTGCCGTTGCTCTTGGCCATGCTGTTGACCGGGCTCGACGGGATCGGCGGGCCGACGCGGGTCCAGGTCTCGCCGCCGCACAGGAAGCCCAGCACGCAGCCCTGGATTTCGAGCTGGTCGGGACCTTTCGGCGTGATGGTCGAGCTGTAGGTCTTGCCGTCCTTGGCGTTGTAGACCTCACCCTCCCAGGCATCCTCGCCGGGCTTCTTCTTCATGTTGATCAGGATCGGCATGCCGAGCGTCGGCCGGGTGCGCCTGGCGGGATCCGGATTGTAGCTGTCGCGGCCGCCGGGCTCTTTCTCCCACGCAACTGCGCCCCACACATTGCCGTTGCACTGGGCGACCCTGATGTTGGCGACACCATCGGCGACCCGCCAGTCACCGGTGGGGTCGGCGGCGAATGCCGGCGTCAGTAAGGTCGGTGTCAGCAACGCGGCTAGGAAACCCGCAGTGCATTTACCGACAGCCAGCCTGGTCTTTCTTGGGCGGTGCAACATGGCTCAAACCTGTGCTTGCGTTGATCGGGCGAATAAGGGCAAAACGCCGCAGCGCCCGATTTCAGTTTGACGAGACGGCCAACAACCGAAGTATGTAGCCGATGACGGACTCCCATCTAGACGTTTCCGAGATGTTTGTGGCGCGTCAGGCGCAACGCAGTTCCATGCATGCGCGCCACTTAAACGAGCAACTGGTACGTGTCCTCAAAACCATTGGTTACGATGTGGGGTTCCAGAAGGGACACGGCCAGTACCTCTATGATCGCGATGGTGTACGCTATCTCGATCTATTGAGCGGTTTTGGCGTTTTTGCGATCGGGCGCAACCACCCCGCGTTGCGCACGGCGCTCAAGAGCGTGCTGGATAGCGATCTTCCGAACCTGGTGCAACTCGACGTCTCGACGCTGGCAGGCGTGCTCGCCGAACGCCTGCTGAAACATGTTCCATATCTTGACAAGATATTCTTCGCCAATTCCGGCGCCGAGACGGTTGAGGCGGCCATCAAGTTCGCGCGCGGTGCCACGGGTCGATCCGGTATCGTGCATTGCGAGCATTCGTTCCACGGTCTGTCGTATGGCGCGCTCTCGCTCACCGACGACGACAATTTCCGCAACGGCTTCGAGCCGCTGCTGCCGGGCTGCACGGCCGTGCCGTTCAACGATCTCGCCGCGCTCGAGCGCGTGCTGTCGTCGCGCGATGTCGCGGCCTTCATCGTCGAGCCGATCCAGGGCAAGGGCGTCAACCTGCCCGCCGACGACTTCTTGCCGGCCGCCGCCGCGCTGTGCCGCAAATACGGCACGCTGTTCATCGCCGACGAGATCCAGACCGGCATCGGCCGCACCGGCCGTTTCCTCGCGGTCGAGCACTGGAATGTCGAGCCCGACATGGTGCTGCTGGCGAAGGCGCTGTCCGGCGGGCATGTGCCGATCGGCGCGCTGCTGACGCGCAAGCACATCTTCGACAAGATCTTCAACCGCATGGATCGCGCGGTGGTGCATGGCTCGACCTTCGGCAAGAACGACCTCGCGATGGCCGCCGGTATCGCCACGCTCGAAGTGATGGAGAACGAGAAGCTGGTCGAGCAGGCGGCCAAGCGCGGCGCCGAGCTCCGGCTCGCACTGACGCGAATGGTGCCGGGCTACGAGCTGATGAAGGAGGTGCGCGGCAAGGGGCTGATGATCGGCGTCGAGTTCGGCCCGCCGAAATCGCTGCGGCTGAAGGCGTCATGGACGATGCTGGAGACCGCCAACAAGGGCCTGTTCTGCCAGCTCATCACCGTCCCGCTGTTCAAGGATCACAAGATCCTCACGCAGGTCGCGGGCCACGGCCTGCACACCATCAAGCTGCTGCCGCCGCTCACCATCACCGAAGAGGACTGCCGCTGGATCGAGACGGCCTTCGACGACGTGATCGCCGCCAGCCACAAGGTGCCCGGCGCGGTCTGGTCGCTCGGCAAGACGCTGGTCGACAACGCGATCCGGAAGTCGGCGTAGGGCGGACTAGCGAAGTAATGGTAGGGTGGGCTAAGGCGCGCAAGCGCCGTGCCCACCATTCTCTCGACATCCTGGCGCCGAATGGTGGGCACGTTTCCGTCTTTGCGTGGCACGCTTCTGTGCACGCGGCCCGCTTTAGCCCGCCCTAGGAATTCAGCCTTCCTTGTTCGCCTGCAGGGCGGTCTCGAACTTCTCGCCGAACTCGGCGAGCTCGTCGGCGCCGATGTCGCTGACCGCCCAGAACCTCATGCCGCGTTCGCTCCAGGCGCGGATGTTGAAGCCCTGCACCATGTTCGTCGTGGCAGAGACATGCGCGGCGTTGCCGGTCTGCTCCACGAACAGGTTGATGACATGGGCGCGGCGCTTGTAGACGACGGCGCCGATGCCGCGGGCATCGAGGTAATCGAGCCGGCCGCCGACCAGCGCAAAGCCCTGCGAGGTCAGGTCGATCACCGGCGGCGACACGTCGAGCCTGCCGTTGAACCAGGGTTTCACCGTGTGCTGGTCGCTGGAGACGACGTCGATCAGGTGTCCGGGCTGCAGCGAGCGCAGGTGCGAGGAGACGATCTGCTGCTCGATCAACTGCTCATCGTCGTTGCGCAGCACGATCGCGACCAGGC
>NZ_JAFAVV010000733.1 GCF_019242285.1 Bradyrhizobium sp. | reverse complement strand
GGAACAGGCCGACCTTGATCTCGGGCAGACCGAGCCGCGTCTTCGGATTGTCGGCGGCGACGCGATAGTGACAGGACAGCGTCAATTCAAAACCGCCGCCAAGCGCCAGCCCATTGATGGCCGCGACCCACGGCTTGCCAGAGGTTTCGATGGCGCGGAACACCAATGAGAAGCGGCGGCTCTGGTCGAACAGCATCTGATTGGCCGCGACCTCGCCCTTGTCTTTGAGCATCTGAGCGTAGGTATGGCTCATGCCCTCGAGCATCGACAGGTCCGCACCGGCGCAGAACGCGTCCTTGCTGGAGGTGATGACCACGCCCTTCACGGCAGCGTCGGCCGTCGTCTGCTTGACGATCTCCTCAAGCTCGTTGATCGAGGTCTCATCCAGCACGTTCATCGAGCGGCCGGGAATGTCCCAGGTGACGAGCGCAATGCCGTCGGCGTCGGTCTCTAGCTTGAAATTCTTGAAGGCCATGTGTTGCTCCTCGCCTCAATCGCAGGTCTCGTAGGGTGGGTTAGCGAAGGCGTAACCCACCATGCCGCGCGAAGAATGTGTAGGGTGGGCTAAGGCGCGCCAGCGCCGTGCCCACCATTGATCTAGCCGGTGGGCACGCTTCGCTTAGCCCACCCTACGAGTCGAGGCGAGGAGCACCACATGGCCTACAACAATTTCAAGTTCGAGACCGACGTCGACGGCATTGCGCTCGTCACCTGGGACATTCCCGGCCGTTCGATGAACGTGCTGGACGAGACCTCGATCAACGAGCTCGAGGCGATCGTGAAGGAGACGACGGGTGACGCCGCGGTCAAAGGCGTGGTCATCACCTCCAGCAAGGACGCGTTCTGCGCCGGCGCCGACCTTTCGATGCTCGAAGGCATGAGCCGCACCTACAAGGAGGTGCTGAAGACCAAGGGCGAGGAAGCGGCGAACCAGATGCTGTTCGACCAGAGCCGCCGCTTCTCGCTGGTGTTTCGCTCGATCGAGACCTGCGGCAAGCCGTGGGTCGCCGCGATCAACGGGCTTGCGCTCGGCGGCGGTTTCGAGCTCACGCTGTCCTGCCATCACCGTGTCGCCGCCGAGAATCCCAAGACGCGACTTGGCTTGCCCGAGATCAAGGTCGGCCTGTTTCCCGGTGCTGGCGGCACCCAGCGCGTGCCGCGCATCGTGCCGCCGCAGGAGGCGATGACGATGCTGCTCAAGGGCGATGCGGTCGACCTCGCCAAGGCCAAGGCTCTGAAGCTGGTCGATGCCGTGGTGCCGCGCGCCGACATGATCAGGACCGCCAAGGACTGGATCAAGGGCGGCGGCAAGGCGGTCGCGCCCTGGGACGAGAAGGGCTTCAGGCTGCCGGGCGGTCCGGTCTTCTCCAAGGGCGGCATGATGATGTTCCCGGCGGGCAATGCCATCTACCGCCGCGAGACTTTTGATAATTACCCGGCCGCGCGCGCCGTGATGCAATGCGTCTACGAGGGCCTGCAGCTCCCGATCGACGCGGCGCTGCGCGTCGAGTCGCGCTACTTCACCCAGATATTGCGGTCGAACGAAGCCGCCGCGATGATCCGCTCGCTGTTCCTGTCGATGCAGGAATTGAACAAGGGCGCGCGGCGGCCCGAGGGCGTGCCGCCGACCAAGGTGAAGAAGCTCGCCGTGATCGGCGCCGGCTTCATGGGCGCCAGCGTCGGCTATGTCTCGGCGCGCGCCGGCATCGACGTGGTGCTGATCGATCGCGACCAGGACAGCGCCGACAAGGGCAAGGCCCATGCGCAGAAGGTGATCGACGATCTCGTCAAGAAGGGCCGCGTCAAGGAGGCCGACCGCGACGCGCTGCTGTCGCGCATCACCGCGACCCCCGACTACGACGCCATCAGGGATTGCGACCTCGTCATCGAGGCCGTGTTCGAGGACCGCGGTGTCAAGGCCGAGACCTATGCCAAGGCGCAGCCGCTTTTGAAGGAGGGCGCGATCTTCGCCTCCAACACTTCGACCCTGCCGATCAATTCGCTGGCCGAGGAGTTCAAGGACCAGAGCAAGTTCATTGGCATCCATTTCTTCTCGCCGGTCGAGAAGATGATGCTGACCGAGATCATCCTCGGCAACAACACGAGCGATCTCGCGATCGCCACCGCGCTCGACTATGTGCGCCAGATCGGCAAGACGCCGATCGTGGTCAACGATTCCCGCGGCTTCTTCGCCAACCGCTGCGTGCTGCGCTTCACCGCGGAGGGCCTGGAGATGCTGATGGAAGGCGTGCCGCCGGCGATGATCGAGAACTGCGCCAGGATGGCCGGCATGCCGGTCGGGCCGCTGTCATTGTCCGACGAGGTCGCGCTCGACCTCGTGCTCAAGATCATGAAGGCGACCGAAGCCGATCTCGGCGCCAACGCCGTCGATCAGGCGCAGAAGAAGCTGATGATCGAGATGGTCGAGAAGCAGGGCCGCTTCGGCCGCAAGAACGGCAAGGGCTTTTACGATTACCCGGCCACCGGTCGCGGCAAGAGCCTGTGGCCGGGCATCTCGGCCCTGCAACCGAAGCAGCTCGATCCCGATACGCTCGACATCGAGGAGTTGAAGCAGCGCTTCCTGGTGGTGCAGGCGGTGGAGGCCGCGCGCACCGTGGAGGACCGTGTCATCACCGACATGCGCGAGGCCGACGTCGGCTCGATCCTGGGCTTCGGCTTTGCGCCGTTCACCGGCGGCACGCTGTCCTACATCGACTTCATGGGGACGAAGAAGTTCGTCGCGCTCTGCCACGAGCTCGCGGCCAAATACGGCCCGCGCTTCGCCCCGCCGAAACTGCTTGAGGACATGGCCGCCAGGGGCGAGACCTTCTACGGCCGCTTCCCGCCGAAGAAGGCCTACGCCGCGGCGTAGGCCTGCTCCATTTGTCCGCGCCGTTTCGGCACGTTCGGTGGGCTCTCTCCCCCGCATCCGCCTTCGCCCGAAGGCGGGCTTCGGCGGACAAGAGGGGGGAGGGAACGGACCGCATGCTGGGCAGGCTTGCTCACGCCGCCTTCAGCAATCCTTCCTTGGTCATCGCCTCCTTCACCTTCGGCCGCGCGGCGACGCGGGCCTTGTAGGCCACGAGGTTCGGCAGGCCGGAGAGGTCGAAGCCGAGCCGGTCGGTGGCCCACATCAGCATGGTGAAGAGGTAGCCGTCGGCGACGGTGAACTGGCTGCCCATGAGGTAGTCATGGCCGCCGAGCTGGTTCTCCAGATATTTGAACTTGCCCATCGCGCGGTCCTTGAAGAACGCCTTGGCGTCGTCGGCGAGCACCGGCGAGAACAGGGGCCCGAGATTCTTGTGCAGCTCGGTCGTGATGAAGTTCAGCCATTCGAGCAGCTTGTACCGCTCGGTCGAGTCGCGCTCCGGCGCCAGGTGCTTGTCCTTGGCCTGGTCGGCGATCCGCTGCACGATGACCGGCCCCTCGGTGATCAACTCGCCGGAATCGAGCACAAGCACAGGCACCTGGCCCTTGGGATTGACCTTCAGGAAATCATCACCATTCTCGAGCTTCTTCGCCCTGAGATCGACCTTGACGAGATCATAGGGCAGGCCGGCTTCGAGCAGCGCGATGTGAGGGGAAAGCGAGCAGGCACCAGGCGTATAGTAGAGCTTCATGGTCAAGTTCCTCCTGTTCAATCCGGTCCTTTTTTCAACCCTTCCTCCATCCGGCGAAGGGATGAGCTGGCCTGAGGCCGACTCCGCAGTAAATGCATCTGCATGGAATAGTCAAGATTGATGCAGCTGCATTCAGTGCGGTACACTCCATTATCACAGTGAAGAGTCCAGGCATGAAGCGCAGACCATCGACCGAGGCGACCGCCGCCTGGATCCGCCTGATGCGGGTGCAGAGCCGGGTGCTGGACGCCGTCGAGCAGGATTTGAAGAAGGCCGGCTTCCCGCCGCTCGCCTGGTACGATGCGCTCCTGGAATTGTCGCGGGCGCCGACCGGCGAGCTGCGCCCGGTCGAGTTGGAGCGGCAGATGCTGATCCCGCAATATTCCACCTCGCGCCTGATCGACCGCCTGGTCGATGAGGGGCTCGCGGCGCGCCGAGAATGCAAGATCGACAAGCGCGGCCAGTTCGTCGAGATCACCGACGCCGGACGCGATTTGCAGAAGCGGATGTGGACCGCCTATTCGGCCGCGATCGAGAAGCATGTCGGCTCGAAACTGACGGATGCCGACGCAACGCGGTTGTGCGCGCTGCTCGACCGGCTCGGCTGCTCCTGCGGGGCGATGGCTTCGCCGGCGGTAGGCGAAGGCGCGCCCGCGCGATGATACCTTTCTCGTTGTTCACGTCCGCAAGGCCGTCGGCTGGCGGATATTCCCCGATCCCACGCGCATCCGAGCGACGCGCTTTTTGATTTGGAAGTTTCATGGCGCGTGACCAGATCGACATGACCCCGCTGAAGTCCCGCCACGAGCTGGTGGCGTGGCTGGAGGCAGGCGCGAAGCCGCCGTCCGAGTTCCGGATCGGCACCGAGCACGAGAAGACGCCCTTCACCATCGAAGGCCGTCGTCCCGTCCCTTACGAGGGTGCGCGCGGCATCGGGGCGCTGCTGGAAGGCATGCAGCTCCTGCTCGGCTGGGACCCGATCATGGAGCAGGGCAACATCATCGGCCTGCATGACGTCACCGGCGGCGGGGCGATTTCGCTCGAGCCCGGCGGGCAGTTCGAATTGTCCGGCGCGCCGGTAGAGACGGTGCACCAGACCCAGAGCGAGTTGATGGCCCATCTCGCCCAGGTGCGCGAGGTCGCAAGCCCGCTCGGCATCGGCTTTCTCGGCCTCGGCATGACGCCATCCTGGTCGCGCGCCGAGATCCCCCTGATGCCCAAGGGGCGCTACAAGATCATGACCAACTACATGCCGAAGGTCGGCCGCTACGGCATCGACATGATGTACCGGACCTGCACGGTGCAGACCAATCTCGACTTCTCCTCCGAGGCCGACATGGTCAAGAAGCTGCGGGTCTCGCTGGCGCTGCAGCCGATCGCGACCGCCTTCTTCGCCAACTCGCCGTTCACCGAGGGCAAGCCGAACGGCTTCCTCTCCTTCCGGTCCGAGATCTGGCGCGACACCGACAACGACCGCTCCGGCATGCTGCCCTGGGCGTTCGAGAACGGCATGGGCTTCGAGCGCTGGGTCGACTATGCGCTGGACGTGCCGATGTATTTCGTCAAGCGCGGCGAGCGCTATATCGACGTCGCCGGCTCGTCGTTCCGTGCCTTTTTCGAGGGCAAGAGCAACAAGCTGCCGGGCGAGCGTCCGACACTGTCGGACTGGGCCAATCACCTCTCGACGATCTTCCCCGAGGTGCGGCTGAAGCGCTATCTGGAGATGCGCGGCGCCGACGGCGCGCCGTGGGGCCGGCTGCCGGCGCTGCCGGCGTTCTGGGTCGGGCTGCTCTACGACGATGTCAGCCTCGATGCCGCCTGGGACATCGCCAAGCACTGGAACGCGCAGGATCGTCAGCAGTTGCGCGATGAGGTGCCGCGCCTCGGCTTCAGGGCCCGGATCAGGGACCGCTATGCATTCGAGATCGCCAAGGAATGCCTGGCGCTGGCGCATTCCGGCCTGAGGCGCCGCAGCCGCGTCGACCCGTCCGGGCGCGACGAGACCCGGCACCTCGAGCCGTTGGATCGCATCATCGACTCCGGCCGGACGCCGGCGGAGGAGTTGCTGGAGAAGTTCAACAATGGCTGGCAAGGCTCGGTCGAGCCGGCCTACGACGAATACGCATTTTAGCCCTCGATCCGGCCCGCTTAAGCCTTTTTACCGCTGGCGTTTTTCCGTTCCATTCATCTGCCGTACAGGTTCGTGGCGCTCAAATGGCGCCTGCCGCTGTTCCATCTCGGCATTTCGCATCCTGTTGCGGGGGCGCACGCGTTGGCGAATGTCGGCTTCGAGGGATGCGGGTGGGCGCGCACTTTAAGGGGACTTCTGAATCAAGCCACATTAGAGTCTTGGATCGCTGGTGTCCTTCAGGCCGGAGGCTCGCGAGAGCTGCTCGCTGAACAATGAAGCGGGCTTCCGGTGAGGGACACTCGGAACACGATTCTGGTGCGGCTCAGATCGGACATTCGCTTGCAACGGCTCGAAGCGATGCCGAAGCGAAGTCTGGTCCGCTGCACTGGCCGCGGGGCGCGTGGAAACGTTTGAAAGCAAATCGCGTATGAAACTGGGCCGTCACGTTGGGGTGTGGCTGCTGGCGTTCAGCTGCATGGCGGCCACAGGCGTCGCGCGTCCTGCGCAGGCGCAAAGCAGCTTCGACCGTCCCGGCGGGGACTACACCAACGCGCCGATTCCGTCCGGCGATCCCGAGGATTGTGCGCTGTTGTGCGAGCATGACCGGCGCTGCCGGGCCTGGAGCTTCAACTATCCGACCGATCCGGCGGTGGGCGCCATCTGTTGGCTCAAGAGCAACGTGCCGGCGCGCCTGCCGTCGAGCTGCTGCGTCACCGGCGTGCGCGGGGCCGGCGTGGTCGAGCCGCGCAATGGCGCGGTGGAAACCTCGATCGACCGGGCCGGCGGCGACTACCACAATTTCGAATTGAAGAAGGACGACAGCGACGAGGCCTGCAAGGAGGCCTGCATCACCGACAACAAGTGCCGGGCCTGGACCTATGCCCGTGCCGGCTATGTCGGCAAGGAAGCGCGCTGCTTTTTGAAGAAGGACATCAAGCCGCCCCGACACCGGGCCGGCTTCACGTCAGGCGTGGTGCGGTAGCAGTTTCGTAGCACCTTCGTAGGATGGGCTAAGCGCAGCGTGCCCACCGTTCCGGACAACACGTACACGTAGTCGACAGATGGTGGGCACGGCGCTTGCGCCTTAGCCCACCCTACGCGACTACATTCCTTCCTAATGCACCGCGCTGAAGAAGCGCGCCAGGCGGAAGCCGGACAGCCACGTATAGACGGGCTGCTTGCGGATGCCGAGATCCCAGGAGCCGATCACCGCGTCGGCGCGGCCGACCAGATTGTCGATCGGCAACAGCCCGACGCCGCCCTCGCGCACCGGCACGCGGCTGTCGGCGGAATTGTCGCGGTTGTCGCCGAGCACGAACAAATGGCCGTCCGGCACCGTCACCTCGGACGTATTGTCGAGCCGGCCATTGTCGCGCAATTTGAAGATCGCGTGCTTGACCCCGTCGGGCAGCGTCTCGGTGTAGCGATAGGCGGGCTCCAGGCTGCCATTGTCGTCCTCAGCCTCGCCGATGCCGTCAGGCTTCAGCGCCGCGGCGCGGTCGTTGATGAAGAGCTGGCCCTGCCGCATCTGGATGCGGTCGCCGGGCAGCCCCACCACGCGCTTGACCCAGGCCTGCGAATTGTCGCCCGGCCAGCGGAACACGACGACATCGCCGCGCTTCGGCGTGCCCTCGAACAGCCGTTTGGTTTCGGGCAGGTTGATCTGCATCGGCAGCGACGCCGTGCCGTAGCCATAGGGGAACTTGGAGGCGAGCAGCGCGTCGCCGATCATCAGCGTCGGCTCCATCGAGCCCGACGGCACGTAGAACGGCTCGGCGATGGCGCCCTTGGCGAGGAACACGATCAGCACGATCGCCAGAAGCTGCACCGCCTGCCCCAGCCAGTGACTGCCCGTGCTCTTGGCGGGGGTGGTGGATAGTTTCTCGACGCTCATCGGCCGGTTCCTCCGACAGTAATACGTTCCATGCGAAGCGTCGGCTGGCCGACGCCGACCGGCACGCCCTGGCCATTCTTGCCGCAGGTGCCGATCCCCGAATCAAGCGCAAGGTCGTTGCCGATCATGGTAATTCGATGCAGATCGGTCGGGCCATTGCCGATCAGCATGGCGCCCTTCAGCGGGGCGCCGACCTTGCCGTTCTCTATTCTGTACGCTTCCGTGCACTGGAAGACATACTTGCCCGAGGTGATGTCGACCTGACCGCCGCCGAAGTTCGCGGCATAGACGCCGTTTTTCACCGAGGCGATGATCTCGGCGGGGTCGCGCTCGCCCGCCAGCATGTAGGTGTTGGTCATGCGCGGCATCGGCACGTGGGCATAGCCCTGGCGGCGGCCGTTGCCGGTCGGCTTCATGTTCATCAGCCGCGCATTCTGGCGGTCCTGCATGTAGCCGACCAGGACGCCATCCTCGATCAGCATGGTGCGGTTGGTCGGCGTGCCCTCGTCGTCGATCGACAGCGAGCCACGCCGCGAAGCCATGGTGCCGTCGTCGACCACGGTGACGCCCCGGGCTGCGACCTGTCGGCCCATCAGCCCTGCGAAGGCCGAGGTCTGCTTGCGGTTGAAGTCGCCTTCGAGCCCGTGGCCGACCGCCTCATGCAGCATCACGCCGGGCCAGCCGGCACCGAGCACCACGTCCATCTCGCCGGCCGGCGCCGGCACCGACTCCAGGTTGACCAGCGCCTCGCGCAGCGCGCCGTCGGCGGCCTCGCGCCAGGACTTGGTCTCGATGAAGCGGGCATAGCCTTCGCGGCCGCCATAACCCTTGCTGCCGCTCTCCTGCCGGTCGCCCTGGCCGGCGACGACGGAGACGTTGACACGCACCAGCGGGCGGATGTCGCGATAACTCTCGCCGTCCGGCCGCACGATCTCGACCACCTGCCAGGTCGCGCCGAGACTCACCGTCACCTGGCGCACCCGCGGATCCTTGTCGCGCACATAGGCGTCGATCTCGGCGAGCAGCTTGACCTTGCTCTCGAAGCCCGGCGCATCGAGCGGATTGTCGTCGCCGTAGAGCTTGACGTTGGTGTGCGCAGGCGGCGCCGCGAACGATCCGGAATAACCGCCGCGCACCGCCGCGACCGCATCCGCTGCGCGGATCAGCGCCGGCAGCGACACGTCGGAGGAATGGGCATAGCCGACCGCATCGTCCTTGACCGCGCGCAGGCCAAACCCCTGGCTGGTGTCGTAGGTCGCCTGCTTCAGGCGGCCGTTGTCGAACATCAACGCTTCGGTCTGGCTGTATTCGAGGA
>NZ_JAFAVV010000530.1 GCF_019242285.1 Bradyrhizobium sp. | reverse complement strand
TCGCTCGCGGTCGACAAGGTCCGCTACAAGGGCGAGCCGATCGTCGCGATCGTTGCCGACAGCCCGCGCGCTGCCGACGAGGCGATGGCCAAGGTGCGGATCGACTATGAGCCGCTGCCGGCGGTGTTCGATGTCGAGGAGGCGTTGAAGCCGGGCGCGCCCGTGGTGAATGAGACCTATCCGAAGAACACTTTTGTCTATCACGACATCTATGATCACCAGAAGCTCCGCTTCGGCGACGTCGAGCGCGGCTTCGCCGAGGCCGATCACGTGCTGGAGCAGCGCTACCAGATGTCGCCCATCGAGCACGCACCGACCGAGACCAACGGCTCGATCGCCGCGCCCGACACCAACGGCCGCTATGTCGTCTATACCTCGACGCAGGCGCTGTTCTTCTCGCTCGATACCTGCGCGAAGATCCTCGACGTGCCCTCCAACACTTTCCATTTCATCGGCGGCACGGTCGGCGGCGGTTTCGGCGGCAAGGTCGACACGCTCACCGAGCCGCTCGCCATTCTCGGCGCGATGCTGACCGGCCGGCCGGTGCGCTACGTGCTTGGTCGCGAGGAGGAGATGCAATACGGGCCGCCGCGCGGCGCCGAGCGCATCTATATCAAGGATGGCGTCAAGCGCGACGGCCGCGTCATCGCACGCAGGATAAGAGCCTATTTCGACAGCGGCGCCTATACGCGATTGTCGAGCTATGCGGTGGTCAAGTGCGCCGCGCACCTGCCGGGGCCTTACACGATTCCGAATGTCTACGGCGATATCTATTGCGTGTTCACCAACCGCACGCCGGCCACCGCGATGCGCGGCTTTGGCGTCACCGGCATGGATTTCGCGATCGAATGCCAGATGGACAAGCTCGCGCATCTGGTCGGCATGGACCCGATGGAATTTCGCATCCTGAACGCCTATCGCGACGGCGATATGAAGGCGCACCGGCGCGAAGCCAAGAACACCGCACTGATCGAGTGCGTGCAGGTCGCGGCGGAGAAGGCGAAATGGCCGATCCGGGAGGAGTTTCGCCGCATGTCGTCGCGCAAAGACGGCGGTGGCGATCGTGCGGTCGTGCCGTCGACCCCGCGCGAGCGTGAGCCGGCGGGTCGGCGTCCCGAGCCAGCACAGAGCCGTACCAGCTATGACCGCGGCATTCCGATGCCCGCGGCAAGCCAGCCGCATGTGCCGCCGCTGCCACCCGCGCCGATGCAGCCGGCGCCCGCACATGGCGCGACCCGCTTCTCCTCCGTCTTCGGCAACAGGAGGCGCTGACCATGGCACGGCATCGCGGGCGCGGCATTGCGTCGATCAACTATCCCATCGGCATGAATCTCGGCGGTGACCCCAGCCAGGCCCTGGTGCATTCCAACCCGAGCGGCAAGTTCACCGTGGCGCTGTCGTCGATCGATCTCGGCCAGGGCATGAAGTCGGTGACGCGGCAGATCTGCGCCGAGACGCTCGGCGTGCCGGTCGAAGACGTCTATGTCGACACCGCCGATTCCGACACCGGCCCGCATTGCATGGGCTCGTTCGCCTCGCGCGGCACCCATCGCGTCGGCAACGCGGTGATGGCGGCGGCGCGGGAGGCGCGCGGCGTGATGATGGAGGCGGCGGCGGAGGAGCTGGAAGTCAACGCCGCCGATCTCGAAACCGACGGGCGCGGCAACATCCATGTCAAGGGTGCGCCGCACCGCTCGATCTCGACCAAGGACGTCGCGATCGCCGCGCAGTTCAAGCAGGGCAAGACCATCTCGGGCCGCGGAATTTTCCTGGTGCCGTTGTCCGACGTCAATCCCGAGACCGGCGAGATGACGCCGGCCACCTGCTATGCGCATGCCTGCATGGTCGCCGAAGTCGAGGTCGACGACGAGACCGGCGACGTCTCGATGGTGCGGATGGACTCGGCCTATGAGCTCGGCCGCGCGCTCAACCCGCGTCTGGTCGAGCAGCAGCTCGTCGGCGGCGCCTGGATGGGCGTCAGCCACGTGCTCTATGAGACGCCGGAGCCGTATTATCCAAATCCCGCGCATGGGCCGCGCGATTTCGTCGAATACCTGATGCCGGGCCCCGGTGATATCTGTCCGCATGATATCGCCGTGCTGGAGCGGCCCGCAGCCGACGGCCCATTCGGCGCGAAGGGGCCCGGCGAGATGTGCGCCAACCCGGTGCTGCCGGCGGTTGCGAATGCGATTTTCAACGCGGTCGGCGTCCGCATCGATGAGCTTCCGATCACGCCGGAGAAGGTGCTGCGCGCGATCAAGGCCCAGGGCGGCGCCCGGCCGCAGCCGCGGAAGTAGGAACGCTGCATGGCGGTGCGCGGCACCATCGTTGGCATCGATAGTCCGGAGGCTCTGGAGAAGGCGCTGCGCTCGGCCTATTACCTCGCTGACGAAGGGCTGGCGACGGCAGCCTATCTTTCGCTCGCGCTCGGCAAGCCGCTGCTGCTGGAGGGCGCGCCGGGCGTCGGCAAGACCGAGGCGGCGAAGGCGATCGCCGCCGTGCTCGGCCGCCGCCTGATCCGCCTGCAATGCTACGAGGGCATCGACGCCTCCGCCGC
>NZ_JAFAVV010000503.1 GCF_019242285.1 Bradyrhizobium sp. | reverse complement strand
TACGCAATGCGCGCACTTGCCGTGGCGGAACCTCGTGCGCGCCTGCGAAAGCTCGCCGTCTCGTGCATGTGAAATGGAACATCGGTCGATCACCGCGGGAGTTACCCTGAAAAAGGAATCGCGAAAAACATCGGCTCGCTAGTCACTTACCCGCATAGTGAACGCGACCACTTTGAAAAACTGCTTCCGTCTTAACGAAGATAAAAATTTTATGAATTATTTTTGCGATCGCCATGAGATTTATGACGCGCAGGATTCCTCACGGTGATTCAAAAACTTGCTTTCCGCACCGCGCGCATGCTGCGCCAGCGTCGGTTGCGAGCAGCTCCGAGCTCATCCGCAAAATGGATTGCGAGAAATCTCGCATCGTGTATTCCTTAACTCGCTCGCGGCGCCCACGATCTTGAGACCAGCGCGGTTTTAGAAACGGGGCGGACGCGCAAATCGGCGGCGGTGTGCGCGTTGGCGACGCTTTCCTAGCGATTGTTGGGATCGTAACCCGATCATTTTGGGTAGCGAGACTCTGTGTCTGAATTTCTCCGGGCGAGACATCCGTGTCTGGTCTGCATCGAACGAGAGAAAAACAGGCCCTTGTCATCCGAGCAGGCGCGGCGAAGGTGAACCAGGCGAGCTAAGTTGGGATGACTTGGGAACTCTGGTGAGACGACCTTGCCGCGAGCGATCGCGGTGAGACGGGGAGGGTTGTTGCATGTTTGACGTAGGCATCGCTGTATTTGATCGACTAGTGATTTTGAACCATATCGCTTCCATCATCGACACTCGTTGCACGGCGCGAAGCGCCGAAGTCCGGCTCAGTACCGGCTGACCTCGCCGAACATCCTCGGCTCCTGCCACCGCTGAACTGACCGCGGCATCCTTGCCGCACGGGATAGATGTGTCCGGAGCGGAGCCTCCGCTCGAGGTCGCGCGCCGCGGCGGCGAAGCCGCTTGGCGCTTCCGCAAAGCCAACTCCAATTCATTTTGAGAAGTATCAGTCGATGACAAACTCGGAACAGGATCGCTGGACCCGCGTCAAAGGTCGGTTGCGGTCGAGCGTGGGCGATGACGTCTATTCGAGCTGGTTTGCCCGCATGGATTTGGAAAGCGTGCAGCAGGAGAGCGTCCGTCTCTCGGTCCCGACCACGTTCCTGAAGAGCTGGATCCAGGCGCACTACGCCGAGCGCGTTCTGTCCTGCTTCCAGGCCGAGATGCCCGAGGTGCATCGGATCGACCTCACCGTGCGCTCGGCGGCGCGGGCGCTCGTGCAGCCCAAGGAGCCGCCGCAGCTTCTCGATGCGCGGCGCCCGGAGCGGCCCGACGGCCGCGCGGCCGTCGAAGCGCGCATGCCTGCGGCGACGCCGGTTTCGACGAGCCACGACGCACTCGGCGGCTCGCCGCTCGATCCGCGCCTGACATTTGCGAGCTTCGTGGTCGGACGTTCGAACACGCTGGCGCATGCGGCCGCGCGCCAGGTCGCGGAAGGACGGCGCGGCGATCCCGTGATGTTCAATCCGCTCTACATCCATGCCGGAGTCGGCCTCGGCAAGACCCACCTGCTGCAGGCCGTGACCTGGGCCGGCAATGCGGCCGGCGAGCGCAAGGTGCTGTACCTCACCGCCGAGAAGTTCATGTACGGCTTCGTCGCCGCGCTGAAGACGCAGACCGCGCTCGCCTTCAAGGAAGCGCTGCGCGGCATCGACGTGCTCGTCATCGACGATCTGCAGTTCCTGCAGGGCAAATCGACGCAGGCCGAGTTCTGCCATACGCTGAATGCGCTGATCGACGCTGGGCGGCAGGTCGTCATCGCCGCCGATCGCCCGCCATCGGACCTCGAAAGCCTCGACGACCGCGTGCGCTCGCGGCTGGCCGGCGGACTCGTCGTCGAGATGGGCACGCTCGGCGAGGAGCTCAGACTGGGCATCCTGCGCTCGCGGGTCGCCGCCGCCAGGGTTCACCATGCGAGCTTCGAGGTACCGGAAGCGGTGCTCGACTATCTCGCCCGCAGCATCACCCATAACGGCCGTGACCTCGAAGGCGCGATCAACCGCCTGCTCGCCCATTCCAAGCTCAACGCCCAGCCGGTGACGCTGGAGATGGCCGAGCGGGAGGTGCGCGACCTGATCCGCCCGCAGGAACCGAAGCGGATCAAGATCGAGGACATCCAGCGCGTGGTGGCGCGGCAATACAATGTCAGCCGCTCCGACCTGTTGTCGTCGCGCCGGACCGCGAACGTCGTGCGCCCGCGCCAGGTCGCGATGTATCTCGCCAAGACCTTGACCTTGCGCTCGCTGCCAGAGATCGGCCGCCGCTTCGGCGGGCGCGACCACACCACCGTGCTGCATGCCGTGCGCAAGATCGAAGCGCTGGTGGCCAAGGACACCGCGCTCTCCGAGGAAGTGGAATCGCTCAAACGGCAATTGCAGGAATAGGCCTGTCTGCCATCAGCGCGCCCGGGCCGCAAAGGCCCGGGACGGCCTCATCTCGGCCCGAGGCGAGGCAAAAGCTGGGAAACCGGCCGCCTCTCCCTTGAACTTGACGCCCATCCGCGCCACTTTACGGTCCCCCGACGGCCCAAGGAAGCACCGGCTACGGGTATCACGCGAGCCGCGGCGTACCATATTCGCCCGGCGCTCCCACCACATGCTCTGCTGGATCGGGCGGATATTGCAATGAAGGTCACCGTCGAACGCGCGCAACTCCTGAAGTCGTTGGGCCACGTGCACCGGGTGGTCGAGCGCCGCAACACCATCCCGATCCTCGGCAACGTGCTGCTGCGCGCCGAAAATGCCCAATTGTCGCTGAAGGCCACCGACCTCGACCTCGAGGTGACCGAAACCCTGGCCGCCGAGATCGGAACGGGGGGGTCCACCACGGTGCCGGCGCACATGTTCTACGACATCGTGCGCAAACTGCCGGACGGTTCGCAGATCGCGATCGAGGGCGACGGCGACCGCTCCGTGCTGGCAATCCGCGCCGGTCGCTCGCGCTTCACCCTGCAGACCCTGCCGGAGAGCGATTTCCCCGATCTCGCCGCGGGCGAGATGACCCATTCCTTCTCGCTCACCGCGGCCGATGTGAAACGGCTGATCGACCGTACGCAGTTCGCGATCTCGACCGAGGAGACGCGCTATTATCTCAACGGCATCTACCTGCATGCCGCCGGCAGCGCCAAGGCCGCAAGCCTGCGCGCGGTCGCGACCGACGGCCACCGTCTTGCGCAGGTCGACCTGCCGCTGCCTGCGAGTGCCTCCGGCATGCCCGGCGTGATCGTGCCGCGCAAGACGGTCGGCGAGGTGCAGCGCCTGATCGAGGACAACGCGGCGGAAGTCACGATCGAGCTGTCGCAGGGCAAGATCCGCTTCAGCCTCGGCAACGTGGTGCTGACCTCCAAGCTGATCGACGGCACCTTCCCCGATTACGCCCGCGTCATCCCTCAGGGCAACGACAAGGAGCTGCTGGTCGACAGGGCCGACTTCTCCGCCGCGGTCGACCGCGTCTCCACCATTTCGAGCGAACGCGGCCGCGCCGTGAAGCTCGCGCTGTCCGCCGGCAAGCTCATCCTGTCCGTCAACAATCCGGATTCCGGCAGCGCCACCGAGGAGCTCGAGGTCGAATATGCGTCCGACGCGCTCGATATCGGCTTCAACTCGCGCTATCTGCTCGACATCGCCGCCCAGATCGAGGGCGAGGTCGCCGTCCTGAAGCTCGCCGATCCCGGCTCGCCGACGCTGGTGCAGGACCGCGACAACAGGAACGCGCTCTACGTGCTGATGCCGATGCGGGTGTGATCGTCCTTCTCGTCATTGCCGGGCAATGACACCGAACATGACCCCGTCCCGCATCCATCGCCTGTCGCTGACGCATTTCCGCAACTACCGTGCGGCTAGCCTGACCACGGCCAGCGACATGGTCGCGCTGGTCGGGCCGAACGGCGCCGGCAAGACCAATTGCCTGGAGGCGATCTCGTTCCTCTCGCCGGGCCGCGGCCTGCGCCGCGCCACGCTGGAGGATGTCGCCGACAACCAGGGCGACGGCTCCTGGGCGGTGTCCGCCGAGGTCGAGGGCGCGCTGGGGCTCGCGACGCTCGGCACCGGCATCGAGCCGCCGCGGGCCGATGCCGCGATCAGCCGGCGCTGCCGCATCGATCGCGAGAATGTCGGCTCGGCGTCCGCGTTCGGCGATCATCTGCGCATGGTCTGGCTGACGCCGGCGATGGACGGGCTGTTCATGGGATCGGCCTCCGAGCGCCGCCGCTTCTTCGACCGCCTGGTGCTCGCCATCGACAGCGAGCATTCGAGTCGCGTCTCGGCGCTGGAGCGTTCGCTGCGCTCGCGCAACCGGCTCCTGGAGGTGCGCAATTTCGATGACCATTGGTGCGATGCGATCGAGCGCGAGACCGCCGAGCTTGCGGTCGCGGTCGCGGCGCTGCGCGGCCAGACCGCGGTCAAGCTCGCTCACATGCTGCGCGCGCGCGGCGAGACTTCGGCATTTCCTTCCGCCGAGATCGCGCTCGACGGCTGGATGGAAAATGCCTTGCTGTCGGAGCCCGCGACCGCGGTAGAGGACCGTTACCGAAAGCTTCTGCGCGAAAACCGCGCGCGCGATGCCACCGCCGGCCGCACCCTCGACGGGCCGCACCTCACCGATCTTCAGGTGGTGTATGCGCCGAAACAGATGCCGGCGCGCGATGCATCGACCGGCGAGCAGAAGGCGCTTCTGATCGGGCTCGTGCTCGCGCACGCAACGCTCGTGGCCGAGACGACCGGGATCGTCCCGCTGCTGCTGCTCGACGAGGTGGTCGCCCATCTCGATCCGAACCGGCGCCGCGCATTGTTCGGCGAGCTGACAAAACTCGGCGCGCAGGTCTGGCTGACCGGCGCCGATCCCGCCGCGTTCGGCGAACTCGGCGCGTCGGGCGAGCTTTTCGCGGTCGAGAGCGGTCGCATCACGCGCCACGCGTAAAGCGGACCATCAATGCGTCACCGTCGCCTGCGACGCGGCGGCCTTGCCGTCGAGCACCCGGTCGATC
>NZ_JAFAVV010000498.1 GCF_019242285.1 Bradyrhizobium sp. | reverse complement strand
AACCTTGCGGTACTTGCCGACGATGTTGCTCGCGCGATCGGTGAGGATTGCCGTGTTGAAATGGTGGCCGTCCGGCGTCAGCTCGGCATAGCCGAGATACATCGCCATCTCGTGGCGCCTCGCGCGATTGAACAGCGGCTTGACCGCCGCGCTCGGCATCTCGCGCTCGAACCAGGCATCGATCTCGCCCTGATCCTCGACATACCAGCGCGGGAAGAACGTGGTCAGCGCGAGCTCCGGATAGACGATCAGGTCGGCGCCCTTCGCCTTGGCCTCATCCATCAGCGCCAGCATGCGGCCGACCACGACGTCACGCCCCTCGGCGCGCTGGATCGGGCCCATCTGGGCAGCGGCGACGGTAATCACGCGCATGGCGCTCGGTCTCCTGGATGCGGTTGCGACAGGCTAAGAGTGAGGTGTTGGAAGAGTCAAATGCAGGCTCGGGAGGGTCGCTATGCCGGCGGATGAAGCGCGGGCCGCGCCCGCGTGAACGAGGTCCGCCCGCGCTTGATGCCCCATAGCGGCTGCGCGAGCGTCGAGATCGCTTCGGCCGGATCGTGCGCGTCGATGCACACGAGGTCCGCAGGTCCGCCGACACGGATGCCATAGTCGTCGAGCCGCATCAGCCGCGCGGCGTCGGCGGTGATCATGTCGAGGCAGCCGGCGAGATCGGCGGGCCGCGAGACGTGGCAGACATTGGCATAGAGATTGGCCATCCGGATCAGCGAGCCGTCGCCATAGGGCGTGAACGGGTTCAGCACGTTGTTGGTCGAGATCGAGCAGGTCACGCCGGCCCGCCGCAGCGGCTCGAGTGGCGTGACGCCCCGCGGCACGGCGTGGTCATGGTTGCGGCCCATCAGATGCAGGTCCGTCGAGGGCAGCACCGTCACGGCGACGCCGGCATTGGCGAGCCGCGCCGCGATGGCGTTGAAGCGCTCGGGCGGCAACAATGACATCTGGGTGACATGGCCGACCGCGACGCGCCCGCCCCAGCGATATTCCTCTGCCTTGCGGCAGACGTAGTCAATCTGCATGCCGTCGGTCGTATCGGCGAGATCGAGATGCATGTCGATCTCGGCGTCGAACGCGCGCGCGATCGAGAAGATACGGTCGATCTGCGTCCGCGGATCGGTGTCGAAATAGGGCGCAGCACCAATGGTGCGCGCGCCGCGCCGCAGGCCTTCGATCAGCAATTCCTCGGTGCCGGGATTGTTGGTGAGCCCCTCCTGCGGAAACACGCAGAGCTCGACGTCGATCGCCCAGGCATGGTCGCGCGCCAGTTGCCGGATCGCCTCGAAGCCGGTCATGCCGATGCCGGGATCGAGCTCGACATGGGTGCGCATGCGCATCGTGCCGTGCATGATGCAGCGCTCCAGCGTCCGCTTCGCGCGCGCATAGATGTCATCGGCGGTGAAGCCGCGCTTGGCTGCGGCGGTGACACGCACGGCTTCCGCGACCGTTCCTTCCTCGATGCGGCAGCGGTCGAGGATGCAGGTCTTGTCGAGATGGATGTGAGTCTCGATCAGGCCAGGCACAACGAGGCAGCCTTCGGCGTCAAGCGCGCGCGCCTCGGCCGGAAGGCCCGGCTCGATGGCGGCGATCCGGCCGTCTGCGATGCCGATGTCGGCGGCGCGAAGCTCGCCGTCCTGCACGAGTGAGGCGTTGCGGATGACCAGGTCCATCGATTTCACGCGCTTTCGGAAAGCAAGGGGTGTGCCACGGCCGCGAATGACAATCGCCCATTACCATCGACCGTCGCGTAACGCGTAAAGGGTAAGTAAAGGGATCGGCCAGCATCCACTGATCTCGCACCTGCGAGTAGAACCAGGGTCGGATCGGTCCACGCCGACCCGCGCGGCTCCGGGTTGGCAGTCCCGCGCAAAGCCATTGTAAGCGGTGGCAAAATCGCTATATTCATCGTTCGAAAATATTAGCTCCCTATGGTCAGGCCCGTCGGAAAGGCGGGCCGTCGCTGTTTAGGGGGGATACTACTGGATGAGTGGCTCGAACCGCACTGATCACATCCGCCTGACCTCGCATCCGGTTCCAGGCGCCAAGCACCCCTTCCCCATCGATTGGGGCGCCGCCAGCGCGCGCGAGCGCGGCCCCATCATCGCCACCGTGTCCCGCCCGCACGATCGCAACGTGATCGGCAGCCATGGCGGCTCCTATTCGGTCTATCGGGCGCTCGCGGTATCGTCCGGCGCGCTCGACCCGATCCGCCGCCCTGATCTCACTAATACCCATCCGGCCGCGACCATCGGCCCCTTCCCGCAATGGACCGAGCCGGCGCGGATCGTCGCCCTCGATCCCTGGGGGCATCTCGTCGCCGAGAATTTCGGCACCGAGATCGCCGAGGGCATCGACATCAGGCCGACGATTGCGGTGACGCGCGCGCGGCTCGACCTTCCCGAGATTCGGGAAGCGATCGCGTTGAAGCGCCTCGCGGTCGACGGCACGGTGGTCCATGGCAATGGCAGCGTTTCCGTGGTCAAGATCGCAATCGATCCGGTCTGGCACCTGCCCGGCGTCGCGCAGCGTTTCGGCACCAGCGAGACGCATCTGCGCCGCGTGCTGTTCGAGCAGACCGGCGGCATGTATCCGGAGCTCGTGACGCGGCCGGACCGGCAGGTGTTCCTGCCGCCGATCGGCGGCACCACGGTCTATTTGTTCGGCGACGTGGACAAGCTGCCCGATCACCGCACCCGCATCACCTGCCGCGTGCACGACGAGTGCAACGGCTCGGACGTGTTCGGCTCCGACATCTGCACCTGCCGGCCCTATCTGATCCACGGCATCGAGGAATGCGTGCGCGAGGGCCAGTCCGGCGGCCTCGGCCTCATCGTCTACAACCGCAAGGAAGGCCGCGCGCTCGGCGAGGTGACGAAATTCCTGGTCTACAACGCGCGCAAACGCCACGAGGACGGCGATGCCGCGGCGGCCTATTTCGAGCGCACCGAATGCGTCGCCGGCGTGCAGGACGCACGCTTCCAGCAATTGATGCCGGACGTGATCAACTGGCTCGGCCTCTCCCGCATCGACCGCTTCATCTCGATGAGCGACATGAAGCACGACGCGCTGGTCGCGCAGGGCATCGACATCGTCGAGCGCGTGCCGATCCCCGACGAGCTGATCCCGGCCGACGCCCATGTCGAGATGGCGGCCAAGAAGGCCGCCGGCTATTTCTCGACCGACATACCGCTGCCGGAGGATCTCACCGACACGGTCGGGCGGCCGCTGAAGAAATACTGATGCCTCGCGACGCCTCCGACCTCAGCGACCCGCGATCCCTGTTGTCGGCGAAGGCGGTGCGCGAGCGATCCCATTGCCTGCTGGAGATGGGCCTGAAGGATCAGCTTCCGCATTTCAGGATCGACCTCGCGCGGCTCGATGCAATCGCCGATCTCGTGCTCGCGACCACGCGGCAGAACTATCCGAGCGGGGATATTCCGTTTCATTCGCGCTGGCGCCATTTTGTCAGCGGCGGCGCGGATCGCTGGGCTGCGATCGCGGGCCGTGCGCGCTGGCCCGACGCCGCGGCGCAGGCCCGCGCCGAATTCGATCTCGCCATCGTAAGCGTGCTGCTCGATGCCGGTGCTGGGCCGTCCTGGCGCTACCGCGACGCTAGCGGCGCGCGCGTCGGCCGTTCCGAGGGGCTGGCGCTCGCGAGCCTCGACATGTTCGCAAGCGGGTTGTTCTCGGCCGATCCCAACGATCCGCTGCGTGCCGATGCGCAGGCGCTGGCGCGTCTGTCCGTCGCCGAGCTCGAGCGCGGCTTCCAGGTCGGCGCCGACAATCCGCTGGTCGGCATCGACGGCCGCGCCGCGCTGCTGCGGCGGCTCGGTGACCTGCTCGCGGCGAGGCCCGATATTTTTGCCGGCCGCGACGGCGCGCGGCCCGGCGGCCTGTTCGACCATCTCGCGGCCCAAGCGCGGGATGGCCACATCGACGCGCCGACGGTGCTGTCGGAGCTGCTCTCGGAGCTCGGGCCGATCTGGCCCTCCCGCATCACGCTCGATGGCGTTGCGCTCGGTGACTGCTGGCGTCATCCGGCGCTCGCAGACGGCACCGCGACCGGTGAGCTCGCGCCGCTGCACAAATTGTCGCAATGGATGACCTATTCGCTGATCGAGCCGTTGCAGCGCGCCGGCCTCGTGGTCGACGACGTCGACGGCCTCACCGGACTTGCCGAATACCGCAATGGCGGCCTGTTCGTGGACGGCGGCGTGCTGAGCCTGCGCCATGCCGAGGACGCAACACGCGCGCATGAGGTCGCCTCGCCGCTGATCGTGGAATGGCGCGCGCTGACCGTCGCCCTGCTCGATGAGCTTGCGGCGAAGCTTCGGCAGCGGCTCGGCCAGGACGCCACCAGCCTGCCGCTCGCAAAAATTCTCGAAGGCGGCACCTGGGCCACCGGTCGCGCGCTCGCCTATGAGCGTCGCCCTGACGGCTCGCCGCCGTTGCAGGTGATCAGCGACGGAACGGTTTTCTGAGCGGAGGCAAGGGAGCAAGAGCCATGGAAGGCGTCACGGTCGTCGATCATCCCCTGGTGCAGCACAAGCTGACGCTGATCCGCGAAAAATCGATCTCGACCAAGTCGTTCCGCGAGCTTTTGAAGGAGATCGGCATGCTCCTGTGCTACGAGGTCACCCGCGACCTGCCGCTCGCCGAGGTCGTGGTCGAGACGCCGCTCGCCCGCATGCAATCGGCCAAGATCGCCGGCAAGAAGCTCGTATTCGTGCCGGTGCTGCGCGCCGGCATCACCTTCGTCGACGGCATGCTCGACCTGGTGCCGACGGCGCGGGTCGCTCATATCGGCCTCTACCGCGAGCCGCAGACTTTCGTGGCCGTGGAGTATTTCTTCAAGGCGCCGTCCGACCTGGGCGAGCGGCTGGCGATCGTGGTCGCGCCGGTGCTCGCGACCGGCAACACCGCCGTCGCCGCCATCGACCGGCTCAAGGAGCGCGGCGCCCGGGATATCCGGATGGTGAACATGATCGCGGCGCCCGAAGGCGTCGAGCGGGTGCGCGGCCTGCATCCCGACGTG
>NZ_JAFAVV010000434.1 GCF_019242285.1 Bradyrhizobium sp. | reverse complement strand
GTGCTGCTGCTGATCGACGTCTCCGGTTCGATGAAGGCGCGCACCGAGGACAATATGAAGCTCGCACACGCGCTGGTGCAGGCCACGCCGCAGGTCGAGGTGTTCACGCTCGGCACGCGACTGACGCGGGTAACGCGGCCGCTGCGGCTGAAGCGCCGCGAGCAGGCGCTCGCTGCCGCGTCACACGTCGTGAGCGACTGGGATGGCGGCACCAGGATCGGCGAAGCGCTGCAGGCGTTCCTCGCCGTGCCGCGCTTCTCCGGCTATGCGCGCGGCGCCGTGGTGGTCATGATTTCGGACGGTCTGGAGCGCGGCGATCCCTCCGCGTTGCGCGATGCGGTGGCAAAACTGTCCCTGCGATCTTGGCGACTGAGCTGGCTGACGCCGCTGGCGACGGGGCCCGCTTTCCAGCCACAGACCGAGGCGCTGCGCGAAATCCGGCGCTTCGTCGACGACATGGAAGCAGGCGGTTCGAACGCGGCGATCGTCTCGCACATTCTCTCGCTCGGACAAAGGAGGGCGGCTTGACCGGCATCGTCGACGCGCATCATCACATCTGGCGGCAGGCCGATCTGCCCTGGCTGACCGGTCCGATGCAGCCGCGCATCTTCGGGCCCTATGAGCCGATCCGTCGCGACTATCCGATCGAGGAATACCTCGCTGATCTCAGGGATTGCGGTGTGACGCGCTCGGTCTATGTGCAGACCAACTGGGCCAACGACCGGTTCGAGGACGAGGCGGCCTGGGTACAGGCAACCGCGGACAAGCTTGGCTGGCCGCATGCGATCGTGGCCTACGCCGATCTCGGCGTCGACGACGTGCGTCCGCAGCTCGATCGGCTGAAGCAGTATCCGCTGGTACGCGGCGTGCGCATGCAGCTCCACTGGCACGACAATCCGCTCTACCGCTTCGCGGCGCGCCCTGATCTCTGCGCCGATCCGCGCATCCGCGCCAATGTCGCGCGGCTCGGCGATTGCGGCTTCTCGTTCGACCTGCAGGTGTTCGCACCGCAGATGGCGGGCGCGGCCGATCTCGCCCGCGCCTGTCCCGACGTCACCTTCATCCTCCAGCATGCCGGCATGCTGGAGGATCGGTCGCGGGAAGGCCGCGACGCCTGGCACGCCGGCATGACAAGGCTCGCGGCCTGTCCCAACGTGGTCTCAAAACTGTCCGGGCTCGGCACCTTCATTCATCGCAACGACCCCGACCACGTCGCGGGCATCGTGCTGGAGACGGTCGAGATCTTCGGCGCCCAGCGCTGCCTGTTCGGCTCCAATTTCCCGATTGAGAAATTGTGGACCAGCTATCGCGAGCTGATCGAAGCTCATCAGGACGCGGTCGCACCGCTGTCCGCGGACGCCCGCGACTCAATTTTGAGCGCGACTGCGATACGCATCTACCGATTGGATAAATGAGCACCGACAAGGCGCCGAGATGATAATGGGGAGAGTACATGCCTCTGGAGATCAAGATCCTCGACTATGGCGATATCGAACTGGAATCGAGCTTCCTCGTCCTCGGCCGCGATTGCGGCCGCACTCGCCGCGTCCTCACCCTCGGCTTTCTGATCCTCGGCGGTCAGTACCCGGTCGTGGTCGACACCGGCTACCGCTCCAACCAGATCATGGAAACGCTCGGCATGCGCGGCCTGCAGTTCCATGAGAACATGATCGAGAACCAGCTTTCCCGCCATGGCGTGCGCATGGGCGACGTGCGCTTCGTCTGCCACACCCATCTGCACATCGACCATGCCGGCAAGGACGATCTGTTCCCGATGAACACCACGGTGGTGCTGAACCGGCGCGAGCTCGAGTATTCGGTGTCGGGACTGATGCATCCGCAATATCCCGCACCCGATATCAAGCACCTGATCGATCGCCTGCACACCAAGAGCGCGCTGCGCTTCCTCGATCTGGAACTGACCGGCCCGGTCGAATTGATGCCTGGCGTCTATTGCGACGCCGCCAACGCCCACACCGAAGGTTCAATGAACATCCACGTTCACACCGCCGACGGCATCGCGACCATCTGCGGCGACGTGATCTATGACGTCAACGATCAGATCGTGACGCCCTACAATGAGATCCACGACGCGGAGCCGCGGACCACCGGCAACCACGGCACCAGCATGCGCGCCGAGAAGGCCGCGATCAAGAAGCTGCTGTCGAGTTCGCGCTATCTGCTGCCGGTCCATGATCGCCCGGCCAAGATCGAGCGTGGCGTCGTCGTCGGGCGATTGCACGACCAGGTGCCGGGTCCGGTGGTACAGTCCTTGCCCGAGCGCAACTGGTTCCCGGCCTGAGGCCGACGGGGAGCACGCGATGACGCATGTGACGCTGCGCGGCGAATTCGAGAGCCTGATCGATCCCTACGCGCCGGTCGGCCAGGTCGGCACCGGCTTCGAGTTCACGGAGGGGCCGGTCTGGCACCCGGTCGATCAGTTTCTGCTGTTCTCGGACATGCCGGCCGACGTGCGGCGACGCTGGGATGCACGGCGGGGCGTGGTCGAAGTCCGCCGTCCTGCGAACAAGTGCAACGGCATGACCTATGATGCCGAGCTGAACCTGATCGTCTGCGAGCACGCGACCTCCTCGTTGATCCGCGAGCGGCCGGATGGGCGCCGCGAGGTGATCGCCTCGCATTTCGAAAATCAGGAGCTGAACAGCCCGAACGACGTCTGCGTGCATTCGAGTGGCGCGATCTATTTCTCCGATCCGTGGTACGGGCGCATGCCCGTTTATGGCGTCGAGCGGCCGCGCCAGCTCGGCTTCCAGGGCGTTTATCGCCTGCCGCCTGGCGGCGGCCCGCCAAAACTCGTGGTCGACCGCCATCTGTTCGAGCAGCCGAACGGGCTGTGCTTCTCGCCGGACGAGAAGCGGCTCTATGTCAACGACACCGTGCAGGCGCTGATCCACGTGTTCGACGTCGAGGCCGATGGCGGGCTGGCAGGCCAGCGCGTGTTCGTAAGCGGCATTCGCTCCGAGCTCGAGCCCGGCGTTCCCGACGGGATGAAATGCGACCAACGCGGCAACATCTGGGTCACCGCGCCCGGCGGTGTCTGGGTCTATTCGCCGGCAGGCGAATTGCTGGGCAAGGTGCGCCTGCCGGAGCTCGTCGCCAATCTCGCCTGGGGCGGCAGCGATTTCCGCACGCTCTATCTCACCGCGACGCATTCGGTCTATGCGATCCCGACCAAGGTCGGTCCGCGCCATGAGCCGTACATGCGCGTCCAGCGCGGCGCTACCGCGGCTTCGCCATCGGCGTCATCCGGCGCGGCAGCCGCGCCCAAGCTCGGCAGCGCCGACATGCAGCTCGATCCGAGCCGTTGCGCCCTGATCATCCAGGACCTGCAGAACGACGTCATCATGGATGGCGGCGCTTTCGCCTCGTCCGGCGCGCCTGCTCATGCGAAGGAGCAGCGCGTGGTCGAAAACGTTCGGCGAGTCGCGGAAGCCGCACGCGCGCGTGGCGTCGTCATCATCCACGTCTGGTTCGTGGTCGAGCCGGGCGCGCCTGGCGTCACGCTGAACGCGCCGCTGTTCGAGGGCCTGGTCGACAGCAAGGCGCTGGTGCGTGGCTCCTGGGGTGCGGCGCCGGTCTCGGGTCTGGAGCCGCGAAGCGGCGACTTCGTGGTCGAGAAGATGCGCATGAGCGCCTGGGAAGGCACGCGGCTCGAAACCATCCTGAAGGCGACCGGGCGCGACATCCTCATCAACACCGGCGCCTGGACCAACATGTCGGTCGAGCACACCGCGCGCACCGGCGCCGACAAGGGCTACTTCATGGTGGTGCCGGAAGACTGCTGTTCGACCATGAGTGCGGAATGGCACAACGCCGCGATCAATTTTGCGCTGCAGAACGTGTCCGTAGTGACCAATGCCGATGCGGTGCTGAAGGCCCTCGGCTGACGAGGCGTCCGATGCCAAAACTGTTTCACCTCGTCTGCTCCCCGCGCGCGGAATCGGAATCGCTCGCCGGCGCGCGGGTCTTTCTCGCGCACTTCCAGAAGGCACGGCCGGACTGGGACATCGACGAGATGAACCTCTGGCGCGACCGTCTGCCCGAATTCGACGGCGAAATCCTGCAGGCGAAATACGCCCGCATCGGCGGCCGTGGCTTCACCGATGCACAACGCGATGCCTTTGCGGTCGCCGAGCGCATGGCGGTGCGGTTCTCGCTGGCCGAGCGCGTCCTGATCTCGACGCCGATGTGGAATTTCGGCATCCCTTACAAGCTCAAGCACTGGATCGACCTGATCAGCCAGCCCGGATTGACCTTCCGTTTCGATCCGACGCGCGGCTACCTGCCGCTGGTCGAGGACCGGCCGACTTTGGTGATCCTGGCGAGCGGCAGCGATTTCGTCACCGGAATGAACCGCGGCCGCACCGACATGGCGAGCCCGTATCTGCGCGAGGCGTTGCGCTTCGTCGGCGTCCGCGACGTGCGCTTCGTCCTGATCGGGCCGACCACGGGTCCCGGCGAGCCGATCCAGGCGGCGCGTGAGAGCGCGCATCGTCGGCTGGCCGAACTTGCCGCGTGGTTCTGATCGTCCGGATCTGCCAGCCGAGCCAAGGCCGACGCCGTCGATGGGGCGCAAAGTTCTCGGTCTCGCGAAGTCGTATTAAATTACCACTTTTGCGTTCGTTTGTCGGCAACCTATGACTCTCGGTACTTCGGTAAGTCGTCAGCGAGAACCGGTGCTCCTGGAAACTGCCACGCCGCCTTTGGCGCGGCGCAATGAGTCGGGGCCGTGAATGGATTACGTTAAAATACGGGCCAAAGTGGGGATCACGTTGAAATCACGGTGACCTGCGCAAGGTGAACGCATCGAAGCTGGTTCAGGACCATTCGATGCATTGGGAACAAAATGAGTGCTGAATCAGTCATTTATTACCTGAAAGCACCGTCTGAAAAGGATCCGATCGAGGAAACCGAGTGGCTCTTGGACGCTTTGGGGCAGTACACGGGCGCTGAGCTCCGTGAGCTGCTCTACGTCGCTCAGGAACCTGAATTCTTCGAGCTGATGCGCGGTTTGTTTGCACTTTCGGACGAGAGCAGGTCGGCGTTGCAGAATTTCCTGACGAGCTCCGACTCGCGGCCGGCGAAGGCGGTGATGGATCAGGACGGGCGGTGCATTCTCCATCGCGGCCCGCTTGGTCAACCGGGCAAACCCAACCTCAAGATTGTCTCTTGACTGCTGAGGCATAGCGGCGGCGTGCTGCTTGCGGATCACGCGCAGGCACTGGTGAACGCGATTTGCTGGGATCGGCGCGTCCGACTCCGGCGGCTTTGTCGTGTCCATCGTTGTTGCGATGGACGCCTTGGCCGACGGTCAAACCGCGCTCCGCAGGGCGGTGACCCGATTGGCTGTGGCGTTCGCCGGAAAGAATTCACCGATCCAGTTGCGGCGTGTCGCCTTGATGTGCCACGCCATCGCTTCGGCGGACGATGGCGCGGGATCCGGGATATCCTTGCGGATCTCCTTGCCATCGAGCCAGCCGCAGCTATGGGAGTAGCGGGTCTCGCAAGTCAGACGGAGGTCGTCGCGCTGCCTCAGCAGCACGTAGCCGTCGGCCGGAAAGAACGTGCCGGCGAGCTCGATCGCCATGGGCAATTGGCGTACCAGCAGGAAGGTGCTCGTGGCTTCCGCCTCGCATTCCGAGACCAGCACCGCGACCATGCTGTGGATCGGGCTGATCGCCTCCGGCGCATACAGCCCGCCCGGATCGAGGATTGCACCTGCCGTTGCAAGCGACAGATACTCGCCGTCAGGCCCCCAGCGGCACGCGATCAGCCATTCGCGGCTGCGACTGCGGATCAGGGTTGGCTTTGCGTAGTCTGATCGGGCAATATCGGCAGCCAAGGCGATGACGAAGGCTTTCGCGAGCATCTTCTCCTCCGAGAACAGGACCGTACACGAGCCCCGTCACCAGAATCTGACGCCCGGCGTGAGAACACCGTGAGCGCAACCTGAAACCAATGTCCAACCTGTTCGCAAATGCCGCTTCATTGTTGCTCGGTGGCGCAACGGAGGCTGCCGATGACGCCGTCACCGATCTGTTGCAGGCGCTTGGATATGCGCAATTCGTCAAAATCGCCGCTGCGGAGGCGGAAAACAGCGACAGGTTGCACTGTGCCCGTCTGCTTCAAGCGGCATCCCGGTTCGTCCGGGTTTTCGAATTGGCGGCTCCCGATGCGCCGGGACTGGTGGCGTTCGGTGCGGAGATCGATCCCGCGCTGGCCGGCACGTTGCATGAAGGCGCTCCGCCGGTCGGGGTCTCTGGCGTCGGGCTGACGGCGCAGGAGGCGTTCCAGGGCTGCGTCGGCGAAGGCATCGAATACCTGTCACAGTTGCAGAGTGGCGAGGACGTGCTCTCGCAACCCGAGCAGGGCGACCCGATGCCAGCGACCGATCCGCAGGCGCTGGAACTCGTGCAAGGGCTGGCGCCGTTCCGGATCGATCCGGATACGGCACTTTCCTGGTACACCACGACGCGCCTTTCCGACGGCGTCAGGATTCTGATGCCGGCCGACCTGTGTCTGCGACGTCCGCAAGCCCAGCGGCAATTTGCGGCGGCTTTCCCATTGAGCACCGGGTCTGCGGCGGGGCGTTCCTGGGAAGCGGCGGCGCTGCACGGACTGCTCGAATTGATCGAACGCGATGCGGCGGCCTTGTGGTGGCGCGGTGGATTGCGGGGACGCGCAATCCCGGAGGCGGAGGAGTCCGCGAGCAGGGCATTGTTGGCTGTGCTGCGATCTGATGTCGCAGCGCCGCGTCGCACCTGGCTGCTCGACATCACGACCGATATCGGTGTTCCCGCGGTGACGGCGCTGTCGTGCAGGTCCGATGGTTTCGGCCTCGCGTTCGGATTCGCCGCCAAGCTGACGCTTGCTGCTGCGATTCGCTCCGCCATCCTGGAAATGTGCCAGATCGAGCTTGCACTCGTCGTGACCGAGGCAAAGCGCGCAGAGCGCGGTGAGATGGCCCTCAATGCGACTGATCGCACACATCTGCGGCGCGCCACCTCGATCGATGTCGATCGATGTGAACTGCTGCATCCTTCCGCATCGGAGCCGATCAATCATGCGGCGATCGACGAAGCCGATCCGCGCGTCGCGCTGCCGCGCCTGGTACAACTACTTGCGTCGTGCGGAATCGAGGCGTATGGCCTCGACCTCACACGCATGCGTTTCGCGGTGCCGGTGGCGCGAATTATCGCGCCAAGGGTGCAGCTATACCCTTCTTCAATCTCAACGGGACGACTTTCCGAAATGATGGGCCGAACTGGGGGAGGTAATGCTTATACCGGTGGCATTCCCTTGATATAGAGACGCTGACGGAATCCTCGGAGAGATTGTTCCGATGCAAGCAACGGCAAGCGTTCCGACGGTGAGGGAAGCGGTCCCGGTGCAGGAAGATGCGCCGCGTCTGGCGATCTCTCTGGTCGGGCGCCTCTCTATCCGACTCGATGGCCGACCGATCGAGTTGCGCACCCGCAAGGCCGCGGCGGTTCTCGGTTACCTCGCGTTATCCGAGAGCAAGCAGGAGAGCCGGGAACGGCTGGTCGGATTGTTCTGGAGCCGCTCCGACGAGGAGAAGGCGCGCGCCTCGCTGCGCCAGGTCGTCCGCGAATTGCGCTCCGTGCTGGAGAAGGCGGGGTTCACCGGTTTCAGCGCAGGCCGGCTCTCGATCGGCATCGACATGCAGCAGGTGTCGGCCGATGTCGAGAGCATCCTGCAGCTTGCCGAAAGCCGTCGCGTACATCCGTTGCTGCTCAACGTGCTGCGGCTGGACGAGCGGCTGCTCGAGGGCATGGACGATCTCGATCCTTCGTTCCGCGTCTGGGTGCTGGCGAAGCGCCAGACGGTTCATGAAAGGCTGATGCGCAGCCTCGATGCCGGCTTCGTGGCCGCCAACGTCGCGCCCGACACCAAGAAGAAGATCGCCGCCGCCATCGTCAATCTTGATCCGACCCACGAGTTGGCGTGCTGCCATCTGATGCAGGCGCATGCCGAGGAGGGCGACATCGCCGGCGCGCTGCGCATCTACAAGGCGCTATGGGACCTGCTCGATCGCGACTACGGAATGGAGCCGTCGAAGGCGACGCAAGAGCTGGTGGCGAACATCAAGCTCGGTGCCTATGAGCGGCCGCTGCCTGATCCCGATGTCGCTCCCGAAACGGTCCAGCATGCCGTTCGCCAGCTCAGGGAAGCCGGCCTTCCCGCGACTCGCGTGTTCGCCTCTCCAAAGGGCTCGTCGAAGCCGCGCCTCGTGCTGCGGCCGTTCGCGATGCATGGCGTCTCCAGCGATCGCGGCCATCTCGTGCACGGGTTCAGCCTGCATCTGGCGGCGTCGCTGGTCCGCTTCCGCGAATGGAGCGTCATCGACCGGCCGGCCGCCGCGGTCGCCTTGTCGCTCTCCGACACGGCGCCGCAATACTGCATCGACACCACGGCCTATCAGGCCGGCCCCGAGATCAACATGGTGATGGTGCTGCGCGACGAGGCGACCGGCGTCTGCATCTGGAGCGAAAGCCTGAGGCTCGGCCTCGACAACTGGTTCGAGACCCAGCAGCGCATCATCCGGCGCATCGCCACCTCGCTCAACGTACAACTATCGGCCGAGCGGCTGATGCGGCTGGCCGGCGAGCCCGACGTTTCGCTTGACGTCTACGACCGCTGGCTGCGCGGACAGAGCCTGATGACGAAATTCGACCCGGAAAGCTGGCGGCGGGCCGTTGCCATCTTCCGCGACGCGATCCGCGAGAATCCGACCTTCTCGCCGTGCTACTCGAGCCTCGTGCAGATGAACAACATCGAGCACTTCGTGCATCCCGGGCTGTTTCGCGATCTCAGCAAGTCGAAGGAGACGCTCGAGCTGGCGAAGACCGCGGTCGAGCTCGATCCCGTGGATTCGAGGGCGCATCTATGCTGCGGCTGGTCCTACGTGATGGCATTTCGCGAGGCGGATGCTGCCTCGCACATGGAGCTCGCCTGCGATCTGAACGACAACGATCCCTGGACGGTGCTGTCGAGCGCTCTCTATTATGCCTTCTGCGGATCGATGGAGCGCGCGCGGTCGCGCGCCGAACTGTCGCTGTCGCTGTCGCCGGTGCCGACCTATCTGGAGTGGGGGTACCACGGCATCATCCGCTTCCTCTGCGGCGATCACCAGGGCGCCATCGAGGCTTGCGACCGGGCGCACGGCGTCATCAAGACCTTGAGCGCGTGGCGGGCCGCCGCGCTGCACGAGCTCGGGCTTCATTCGATGGCGCACGACGAAGCCCGACGTTTTCTGAACGGAACGCGATCATACTGGGTGGGCTCGTCCGCCCCCACCGACGAGGCGATCACGTCGTGGCTGCTTCAAGCTCATCCGATCAGTTCGGATGCGAGGTTGGAAGCCCTGCGCCGCGGCTTGCGGGGCGCAGGGCTTCCGGTCGAGGACATCAGCGAAAGTTCCTGAAGGCGCTCAGGCGCAGACGCTGATGGTGTAGTCGCCAATTCGCTCGGCATGCACGCGGAACTTCTCGTCCTCGGGGATCACCGGGTCGAGGCCGTTGAACAGGCGCTTGTAGAACGGCGGCAGCGGATAGGTCGAGCCGGGCTTGTTGAGCAGCGACTCGGAATCCTCGATCATCACCTTCGGCGGCAACCGAACCAGGATCGTCTCCTGGTCGGAGGAGACGAACTCGATCCGCTTGAACCGCTCCGGAACGGTGGCGAACACCTGCGCCTTAGCGAGCTGCTCCTTGAACTCGTCCATGCTCTGGGGCAGCGGATATTCGTTCTCGTCACCCAGATAGTTGATGCCGGTCGCCCAGGTCTTGACCAACTGACCCCAACGCTCGTGGTTCGTGACTTGTAACCTTTCGATCTGCATGTCTTTCTCCTCTGCGTTGCGTGATCCGGAACTGCTCCGGCTCACAAAAATGCGGGCACGGCCTGCTGCAACCCCGCCTTTTCGGCGGTGAATTGCACGAGCTCGGCCATGGAAGCGATATCGGGAATGCCCGCAAACACGTTGATCGGATAGTAGTTGGTGGACAGCTCGGCGAGTTCGCCGGCCAGTGAGCTCGCGGCGCTGCCGGCCGAGAGCCGGGCGCGCGCGAGCGCGGCAAATATCACCTCGGCCACGAGGACGGAGCCGAGTGGGCCGAGATGCAGTCCTTCCGCCCGTGGCTGATGCATCGCCTCGAACAGCACGAAGAACGGCAGCGGCGGATCGTTCGACAGCGTTTCAACGTCCTCGGACGTGAGCTTGCCGTAGGCCGGCGCCGAACTCAGCCACGCGCGGAGCTGGGCGGAGCGGTAGGCGTGGTCGGCAAGCAGCCGCGACGCCGCGACAAACTGCGGCCGTCTCGCAGCGATCTCGGCGATCAGCGCATCGACCGACCACATGCCGGCCAGCGCCGAGCCGACCAGGTCGCGGTAGAGCAGGCCGACGCGTTCGGTTTCGTCGAACGACGCGAAGATCTTGTCGTTGCCGAGGCCGTCGCTGAGATAAGGCCCGATGCGGCGGCTGAAGTTCGGACGCGATCCGTCGATCTCGAAGAAGCGCGACCACTGCACCATCCACGTCTCGTCCAGCGGCATGTTGACGGGATCGTTCTGCGAGCTCTTCTCGAGCGTGTTGTTGAGATCGTGCAGCGACAGATCGTTGATGTGATATTCCGGCCGTACCATCGCATGGCCGAAACGGAACGCGCCGTGCGAGAACTCGAACGGAATCTCCCATTCGCCTTGCGACGCGGTCGGGCGATCCATGAGCGGCGGGTGGGCGCCGGAATAGAGTGCGAAGATCTCGGGGTGCAGCACTCGCCGCATCAGGTCGTCGCGAACGACGCGGTGATAGATCGCGGTGAGCCCATCGCGGGCGCAGAGGAACCGCCTGTGGGCGGCGCCGAAATGCGCGTTCAGGCCGCCCTCGGGCTCGCGCTCGCGGATCAGGTCGACGAGGCCGTTGTGCAGCAGGGCGAACAGCGCCGTCATCTGCGAGATGATGGCGTGGTCGTCATTGCGCGGGTCGGCGACCAGCGCTTCGGTCAATGCCGGGCGCATGCCCGGAATGCTTCGATCGACGCCCGTGAGGTTTTCGGCCTCGCTGCGCGCGACGTCGCGGAACGGGCAGCGCGCTTCTCGGCCCCTGGCTTCCTTCCAGCGCATGCGTCCGAGCCGCAGCTTGGTCCGACGATCGTCGTTGGGCTCGTCGAGCGCATAGAGGTGCGGCGACCCCACCGGTCCGTTGCCATAGAGGCTCTCGAGCCGAAGCGGCGTGCGGCGCGCATTGGCGGTGCCCGCACCGAGCTTTCCCGCAACCGAGAGGGGAATGGCGGAGTGCACCAGATCATGCGCCACGAACTGCAGCAGATAGGTGTAGCCCGACGGGATCCGCGGATTTTCCCAATAGAATTCGAGCGACTGGCCTTGAAGCTGCGGCCAGCGCACCTCGGCATCCATCCGCCGCGACAGCCGGTTCATCAGGCCGCGAATGCGCGGCAGATGCTCGGGATGCGCGAGCGGGTCGATGCCATAGATGCGGTGGCGCTGCGCGGGAGATGGCTTGCCGAGGAAGTGACGAAAGCCTGGTGCCGTGCTAGTTTGAGTAGCGTTCTCGACCCATTCGAGGTCGGAAGTCCTGATCCGTGCATCAGCGCTCATCGCGGCCATTCACACTCTCCGAATTTCTCCGTGAGTTTGCGGGGCCGCTCGTGAAATTATCGTGATATTTGGCGTCGCGATTTGAATAAAATTCGCTGGCATCGTGCGCGGATTTCGCGCTGCGCGTTTCGATGACGATGGGCATGCTTCGACCCAGCGGCATCAAGGCGCGCAACGAACCTCGCGCATTCTACGACGCTGATGTCATGCGCGTTGATGAACGTCTCGATCCCAGATTTTTCGTCGCAGCTAATTCTTTCGCTTCACCTCTTCAGTCGATGTCTTCGAAGACGAGCAGCGTGCCATTCGCTGCCGCGGGTGGCACGCAAATTCGATCATCGCGACGCAGGCCGAGTGCGCCGACGGCCTCTGTGGTCGCAGCGAGGGTCGACGAAGCGATCACGAGACCGGCGCCGCCGCGTTCGGCCAGGTCGTCCAATGCCACGTCCGTATAACGCCGGCCGAGCTGTTGCTTCGTCAGGAAGACGAATTCGGCGCGATCGACGCCGGAGGGAACGGCGATCGCGCCGTCGGCCTCGCGCCTCGCCGCAAGGTCGGTCAGCCGCGACAGATGCGCGGCTTCCTTCTCCGGCTCGGGTGATGTGATCAGCACCTGCTTCAGGCGTCTTGCGCCATTGGCGTGTCGCATCAACTCCGCGATCCACACGGTCTCGCGCGTCTTGTGCTGGCAAGCGAAGATCCGGGTGCCGCCCGGCGCTTCCTGAACCGGCCACTGGAAGGTCCTGAAGCGCGCCGCCGCCAGACGGCCGTCGGGCATCGTCACCGGCCGCTCGAATTCGGTCGGCCCGATCGGGACGAGCCCGCGGGCGCGAATCTCCTCCGCGCCCTGCGCTGCATCGACGGCGGTGAACGCGATGCGCTCGATGCCTTCGCGCCTTTCGAGAAAGGCGCGCGCCGGCGTATTGAGCTCGGTTGCATGCAGCACACCCAGCAGTTCGATGTAGTCGGGGTCGAGCATGATAGTGACGTTGCCAGTTCCCATATGCGCGCTGTGCGTGCCGCGCGGCGAGATCGTGAAGCCGAGCCGCCGCCAGTTCTCCGCAGCCTTTGCGAGCTCACGCACCATGACGACCGCGTGATCGATGCCGATGATGTTCTTGACAGTCATGACTTTCGCTTCCCCTCGCGCGCCGGCTCCGCGAGCGAAACAGTTTGAGACGTCGGAAGCGGAAAATCGAGTCCTTTCCACCGTTCCGTTCGCATTCCGTATGCCGCCGTCTTTTCCGCTGTCTCGCTGCCGCCGGCGAGGTGGATCAAGAACGCGTGTGGGCGAAGCGCGTGGCGCAGCGGTTTCTTGACAGCGGAAGCGGCAGCCGGTTTCCCTTTCGGGTGCGGTCTGGCTTGCGCCGCCGAGAATCCTCGAGGATGCCGGAAGACATGGAAGGCATACGGCGACGCGATCTGTTCTCGCTCATCGGGACGATGGCGGGCAGCGCGGCCATGTATCACGCGATGACGGCGCTCGGCTTCGCGTCCGAGTCCCGTTACCAGGGGCCGATCAAGCTCGAAGGCGATCCGAACGGCGCCTCCGTGCTGGTCCTCGGTGCCGGGCTTGCCGGCATGACGGCGGCGCTGGAATTGCGCAAGGCCGGCTACAAGGTGCAGATCCTGGAATTCAATGGCCGCGCCGGCGGCCGCAACTGGACCTTGCGTGGCGGCGACCGTTTCGTCGAGCTCGGCGGCGCCGCACAGACCTGCGCGTTCGACGAGGGGCTTTACATCAATCCGGGCCCGTGGCGAATTCCCTATCATCACCGCGCGCTGCTCGACTATTGCAAGCGCCTCAACGTGGCGCTCGAGCCTTTCATCCAGCTCAATCACAACGCCTATCTACACGCCTCGCGCGCGTTCGGCGGCGTGCCACAGCGCATCCGCGAGGTCCGGACCGATTTTCAGGGACAGCTCGCCGAACTGCTGGCGAAAGCAGCGAGGCAAGGCAAGCTCGACGAGGCAGTCTCGACCGAAGACCGGGGGTTGCTGTTGGAGGCGTTGCGATCCTGGGGCGCACTGGATGGCAATTTCGGCTACAACGCCAACCTGACGTCGGCCGAATTCCGGGGCTATGCGAGGGCGCCGGGTGGCGGACTCGATGCTGCGCCGCAGCCGGGCGAACCCATCGGGCTCTCGGACATCCTCAAGTCGCGGCTCTGGCGCTACCTGCAGGGCTTTGCCAACTACAATTTCCAGACCACCATGTTCCAGCCGGTCGGCGGCATGGACATGATCGGCAAGGCCTTCGCGCGCGAGGTCGGCGACCTCATCCGCTACAACGCGAAGGTTACGGAAATCAGGCAGAACGGCCGCGCCGTGACCGTGACTTACGTGGATACGGCGGAGCCAGCGGCGCCGCAAACACTGACGGCCGACTGGTGCGTGTGCACGATTCCGTTGCCGATCCTGGGTCAGCTCACGCTCGATGTCGGCCCCGCGATGCGCGCGGCGATCGACGCGGTGCCCTATGCGGCTGCGGTGAAGATCGGGTTGCAGTTCAAGCGCCGATTCTGGGAGGAGGATGAGGCGGTCTACGGCGGCATCAGCTACACCGATCTGCCGATCCGGCAGATCGCCTATCCCAACAACGCCTTCAACGGCGCCGGCAAGGGCGTGCTGCTCGGCGCCTATCTGTTCGACGGCGCCAACGCCTATGAGTTCACGGCGATGCCACCGGAGGAGCGCGTCGCGCGGGCGGTCGAGTTCGGCGCCGGCATCCATCCGCAATATAGAGCCGAGTTCGACAACGGCGTGGCGGTGGCCTGGCATCGCGTGCCGTTCACGCTCGGCTGCAGCGGCAACTGGTCGGAGAAGGCGCGCGAGCAGCACTACCGCAATCTGTGCGAGATCGACGGCCGCATCGTGCTGGCCGGCGAGCACGCTTCCGAGCTGCCCGCCTGGCAGGAGGGGGCGATCCTTTCCGCGCTCGATGCGATCGGCCGGCTGCATGAACGCGTGACGAGGACGTAGGTGGAGAGCAGCGTGCGACAGCGTGGTTCGCGGCAACATGCGAGCGTCGGCTCGGCCGTTTTGGTCGGATTGCTGTCGCTGCTGCCGGCGTCGGCGGTGACCCAGGACGACGGCTCTTCGTGGCGTGATCGCACCTTCAGCTCCGGCTACCGCTTCGTCGAGATGAGCGGGGAGGAGCTGTTCGCCAGCGTCTGCCAGGGGTGCCACATGGTCGACGCCTCGGGCGCGGCCGGTGCCGGCACCTATCCATCCCTGGCCGGCAATCCGCGGCTGGAATCCGGCGATTATCCGATTGATCTCGTCCTCAACGGCCGGCGCGGGATGCCGCCGTTCGCCGACATGATGAGCGACGGCCAGGTCGCCGCCGTCGTCAATTATGTGCGGACGCATTTCGGCAACGGCTATCCGGACGCTGTAACGGCAAAGGACGTGCGCGCCGCGCGCCGCTGATCCGGTCTGGGTGGCCTGCGGCAGCGGATGGCTCGCCACCTTGCCAAGAGGCGCGTCGCCTGCCTCAATCGGACCGGTCAACGATCCGATGGGGAGTATATCATGTTCACAGAACGCCCAGGCCACGCCGCGGGGCGACGCCATTCCATTCTGCTCGCAGCCGCGCTTGGCGCGGCCCTTTTCATGCCTGCCGGCGGTGCCTGCGCCGACGAGCTGACCCCGCAGCAGCAGCTCGCTCACGACATCTACAAGGAGCTGCTCGAGATCGACACCACGACCGCGACAGGCAATACCGATCGCGCGGCGCAGGCGATGGCCGCGCGGTTGAAGGCCGGCGGCTTTGCCGACGAGGACGTCCATGCCTTTTCCCCGGCGCCGCGCAAGGGCAATCTGGTGGCCCGGCTGCACGGCTCCGGCGCGCGCAAGCCGATCCTCCTGGTTGCGCATATCGACGTCGTGCCGGCCAACCGCGAGGACTGGTCGGTCGACCCCTTCAAGCTGGTCGAAAAGGACGGCTATTACTATGCCCGCGGCTCCGGCGACGACAAATACATGGCGGCGTCCTTCGTCACCAACATGATCCGCTACAAGCAGGAGGGCTACAAGCCGGACCGCGACATCATCCTGGCGCTGGAGACCGACGAGGAGATCCTCGACCGCGACGCGCTCGGCATCCAGTGGCTGCTCAAGAACCATCGCGACCTGATCGACGCCGAGTTCGCGCTCAACGAGGGCGGCGGCGTCGGCCTGAAGGACGGCAAGCCGATCCGCAACAGCATCCAGACCAGCGAGAAGGTCTCGGTGAGCTTCCTGCTCGAGGTCAAGAACAGCGGCGGACACTCCTCGGTGCCGCGCAAGGACAATGCGATCTATCGCCTCGCCGAGGGCCTGGTGAAATTGTCGCAATTCGACTTCCCGCTGCACCTGAACGAGACCACGCGGGCCTATTTCGCGAAGTCGGCGCAGTTCGAGAGCGGACAGACCGCCGACGACATGCGCGCGATGGCCGCCGACAACCCCGATCCCGCGGCGGTGGCGCGGCTCTCGGCGAGCGCGGTCTACAACGCCCAGCTCCGCACCACCTGCGTGGCGACGATGCTGCAGGGCGGACACGCCGTGAATGCCTTGCCGCAGCTCGCGACCGCCAAGGTCAACTGCCGCGTCATGCCCGGCGAACCGATGGACGGGATCAAGGCGGCGCTCGTGCGCGCGCTCGCCGACGACCAGATCGCCGTGACGCAGATCGATCAGGCCGTGCTGAGCGAGCCGGCGAAACTCGACGAGCAGATCGTGGGCGCCATCGACAAGCTGTCGGGCGAGTTCTTCCCCGGCGCCGTCGTGCTGCCGGTGATGAGCGCGGGCGCGACGGACGGCAGCTATCTGCGCAATGCCGGCATCCCGACCTATGGTCATTCCGGGTTGGCCAACGACATCAACGACATCCGCGCTCATGGCAAGGACGAGCGGGTGCCGGTGAAGTCGTTCTATCAGGGCGACGAATATCTCTACCGCCTGGTGAAGGCGCTCTCGGGCGGCACCTGAGACAAGCGGCCAGGCTTCCCGTTGGCCGGTCTTGTCAGGGCCGGCCTGCCTGCGCGAAGATCGCATCCACCGGCCGTCGTCAGATGAGGCCGGGCCGGCTTGGACGCCAATGTCCGATGCATCACAGGGAGGATACCCATGCTTGCCTTTCGCTGGCGCGACACCGTCATCGCCGCCACCGCGCTTCTCACCGTTGCGTTCAGCGCGCGCGCCGAAGGCCCGGTCGCCGAGCCTGAGCAGGCCGGCTTCTCCGTCGACGGCGTGGCCCGGCTCGACCGCTACCTCCAGGGCGAGGTCGATGCGAACAGGATTCCCGGCGCCGTCATGCTGATCCAGCGCAACGGCCGGACGGCCTATTTCAAGAGCTTTGGCGTGCGCGATCCTGCCACCAAGGAGCCGATGACGCCGGACACCATCTTCCGCATCTATTCGATGTCGAAGCCGATCACCACGGTCGCCGCGATGATGCTGGTCGAGGAGGGCAGGCTCCGGCTCGACGATCCGCTGTCGAAATACATTCCGGCTTTCGCCGGCGTGATGGTCGGCGTCGAGACCAAGGGCGAGGACGGCGCGCAGCATCTGGATCTCGTCCCTGCAAAACGGCCGATCACCATCCAGGACCTGATGCGTCACACCTCCGGGCTGACTTATGGCTTCTTCGGCGAAGGGCTGGTGAAGAAGGCCTATGTCGACGCGGGTCTGGGAGCCGGAGACGTCGACAATGCCGAATTCGTGGACCGTCTTGCCAAGCTGCCGCTGGCCTATCAGCCTGGCACCACCTGGGACTACAGCCAGTCCGTCGACGTGCTCGGCCGTGTGATCGAGGTCATCTCCGGCAAATCGCTCTATCAGTTCGAGAAGGAGAGGCTGCTCGATCCGCTCGGCATGAAGGACACCGGCTTCTATGTCACCGACCCGGCCAAACAGTCCCTGGTCGCGGAGCCCTTTCCGAATGACCGCAAGATCGGCGCGGGAGCGGCAATCGGCGATCCCCGCGTCGCGCGGAAGATGGAATCCGGCGGTGGCGGCATGGTGTCCACTATCGGCGACTACGCCCGCTTCGCGCAGATGATCCTCAGCGGCGGCACGCTGGATGGGCGGCGCTATCTCAGCCCGAAGACCGTCGCCTATATGGGCTCGAACCAGATCGGGCCGGGTTCGGGCGTGGTGCCGGGGCCGTATTATCTGCCGGGGCCCGGCTTCGGCTTCGGTCTCGGCTTTGCCGTGCGCACGGAAGCGGGCGTTGCGCAGTACGAAGGCTCCGTCGGCGAGATGACCTGGTCCGGCGCCGGCGGCACCACCTTCTGGATCGACCGGCAGGAGAAGATGCTCGTCGTCTTCATGGCGCAGACGGTGACCTACCGCGGCAGCATCCGCGTCACGTTGAAGAATGTCGTCTACGGTGCATTCGAGAAATAGCGTTAGGTTTCTTCCCGCGAAGCCGGCGCAATTGGACGAAAATTGCCGCTGATGCTGCCATCGCCTCTCGCGTTGCGGGAAGTCCTTCGGCATCGCGCAAGATCGCGCGAGAGGCGGAACATTTGCCGCGCAAGCGGCGTTGACGGCGCTCTTCCGCTGCCGTCGGGATGCGACAACGGCGCGCAGCCATTCCGTTAACCACTCTCGCTGCAATTGCAGTGCGGAGTCCTTACATGGCGCGCGGAACTCTTGCATGTTCAAGCGTGGGTTTGGGCCTTTGGGAAGGTAGGGAGGCCGCCGTGATTCCTAAGATTGTGTCGGCGCTTGGCGCCGCTGCAGTGCTGTTTGCCAGTCAGGCCGTGATGGCGGCCGACTACCGTCCGGATGAATTCTTCAGCCTCGACCTCTCGAAGGCAGTGCTGTCGGCGAAGCGGCTCGGACCGGCTGCGGAGTTTGCCAGGGTTCCCGTTCAGGCCAGCAGCGACCACGCCAGCGAGCCGGCATGGGCGCGCAGGGCGCTGAATACAGAGCCGAAGCACGTGGCCGTGCAACGGGTGGCGGCGCGGCCACCCTATCGCGAAGCACGCGCCGCTCCGGCCAGGCATCGCGGGGCGGCACGGATGCGGCTCGCTCACCGGCACGGCAATCCGCTCGATGCGCAGGCGATGGATACGCGGATTCAGAAATGGCCGTGCCGATCCGGCGCCGGCGGCATCTGCAATTGGAAGTGACGCACGCTTGGATGGCGCCGTCATGCCGCAACGGATCTTGATTTGACGCGGATATCGCCGACAAAATAAGTAAGGCTTCCGGCGAGGCTCGCGCCCGGTTTCCCGATCCTCCATTTGTTCTGCATGTGGCGCCGCCACGCGGCAGCCGGCCGACTGTTGCTTGTTCAAGGCTTTCAAGGAGTTTCCATGCAATATCAGGACACCCAGGGCATTCGCCTGCCGCGGCTCGGGCTCGGCACCTACCGCATGCAGGGTGACGCCTGCCGCGCCGCCGTCGAGAGCGCGCTTGCGCTCGGCTACCGCCATCTCGACACCGCGGAGATGTACGGCAATGAGGAGGCGATCGGGGCGGCGTTGGCGCAGGCGGGCGTGCCGCGCGGCGAGCTGCACGTGACCACGAAGGTCTGGCCCGACAATTTGGCACCCGACGCCATCCGCCGCGCTTTCGATATTAGCCTGAAGAAGCTCCGGCTCGATCACGTCGATCTCTATCTCGTGCATTGGCCCTCGCGCAGCATGAAGCTGCCGGCGGTGCTGGAGACGCTGATCAGCCTGAAAGAAGAGGGCCGTACCCGCGCCATCGGCGTTGCCAATTTCACCGTCGCGCTGCTGAAGAGCGCGATCGAGGAGGTCAAGGCGCCGATCGCCTGCAACCAGGTCGAATATCACGCGATGCTCGACCAGTCGAAGGTCAGGCAGTATCTCGGCTCCAAGGGCATTCCACTGGTGGCCTATTGTCCGCTGGCGCAGGGCCGCTTCGCCACCGACGAGACGCTGGCCGCAATCGGCCGGAAGCACGATGCGAGCGCCGCGCAGGTCGCGCTGAAATGGCTGCTGGAGCAGGACGGCGTCTGCGCGATTCCAAAAGCCTCGCGCAAGGAGAGCCAGCAGGCCAATCTCGACGCCTTGAAGCTCACGCTCGACGACGACGACCGCAAGAAGATCGCAGCCCTGCGCAAGGACATGCGCTGCGTCAACCCGGGCTTCGGTCCGGACTGGGATTAGCAGGCCGCGTCGGGCGGGCAAAGTCGCGATCGCGCGATGCCTTGCATCGTGCGGAGTGATGTGCCCACCATTGTGGCGACAGAGCCGCTCGTGAATGGTGGGCACGCTCTTGCCTTCGTGTGTCGAGCGTCGGTGCAAGAGGCTCGCTTTGCCCACCCTACGATTCGTGGTCAATTCGGATTCAACATGTCAAACCGCACTCGATGTCGTCGCCCGGCTTGACGACCCGGCATTCCAGAGGCGGTCGTGCTTATTCGAGATGTCTCTGGAATGCTGGATGCCCGCTTTCGCGGGCATGACAGCGGAGGGCGCGGATCCACGTTCTCGCGGCGGGATTCGTCCGAGTCTTGCAAAACGACACCCTCGAAATCGGGGAGGGCGCGGGGAACGCCGGATGCTGGCCGCACCCATGGCCCGCCTGCAACAAGAACGCAGGCGGCAGTCACCACAGGTTCAGCCGACACAGCCGGCATTCCCCGCGCGATGGGTTACGGCTTATACGTGCTCTCCCCGGGGAGCGGGCTTTCTTGCCCCCGTCACTC
>NZ_JAFAVV010000208.1 GCF_019242285.1 Bradyrhizobium sp. | reverse complement strand
TCCGAACAATCCGGGCGTATTCGCGTCGCGGCAACGCGGCGTCATGCCCGTTTGACGGCTCGTCTGGGGATGCGTTAACGTATACGTTAAGTCATCCTGCCCCATCAAGCGATCGCCCGTGCTCCATCTCCCGAAAAGATCACCGTGGTCGACGTCGCCGCCCGCGACGGCCTGCAGAGCTTTTCGCGCTGGGTCGATACCGAGGTCAAGGTGCGGATGGTCGTCCGCCTTTTCGAGGTCGGCTTTCCTGTCATCGAGGTGACGAACTTCGCGCATCCGCGCGTCATCCCGCATCTGAAGGACGCCGAGGAGGTGATGCGGCGGATCGAGCGGCGGCCCGGCATCGTCTATCGCGCCCAGGCGCCGAACGCGCGCGGCGCCGAGCGCGCGGTGGCCGCCGAGGCGCAGGAGATCCTCGGGCTGATCACCTGCAGCGAGACCTACAACCGGAAGAACCAGAACATGACGATCGAGCGCGGCATCGCCGCCGCGATCGAGACCTTCGAGGTGGCGCGGACGGCGAACATTCCCTTCCCGATGGCGGTCGGCATGGCCTGGTGGTGCGCCTATGAGGGCGACATTCCCCAAGCGCGCGTGCTCGATATTCTCAGGCGGCTGCGCGAGGCCGGCATCACGCGCTATTATCTCGCCGATTTCGTCGGCATGGAGGACCCGGCCGGTGGCGGCGCGCTGTTCCGCGCGGTGCGCGACGCCTATCCCGATATCGAGCTCGGCTTCCACATCCACAACACCGCCGGCAACGGGCTCGCCAACCTGCTCGCCGCGATGGACGCCGGCGCGACCTTCGCAGAAGGCGCGATCTGCGGCATCGGCGGCGGCATCATGACGCCGACCAGCATGGCCTCGGTCGGCAATCTCGCGACCGAGGACCTCGTCCACTTCCTTAACACGACGGGCATCGAGACCGGTCTCTCGACCGATGCCGTGCTTGCCGCCGCGCGCGACGTCGCAGCGATGCTCGACATCACCTCGAACGCCTTTGTTGCCTCGAGCGGGACGCGCGAAGCCGTCATGGCGCAGGCCCGCGATCATCAGCGCTACCACCCGAAATGACCATGGCAAGGATCGCGCAGCGCGTAACACGAAAGGCGGCATCGGAACCGTACGGCGGCGCCGTGCGCGCGATCTCCAGCGAGGCGCGGGCGACCTCAAGCGAGGCGCGGGCGACCTCGACCGACCAGATCTATCACCTCCTCCGCCAGAAGATCTTGGACAGCGACATGCTGCCCGGCGCCAATTACCTGGAGCAGGAGCTCGCGGTCATGCTCGGCGTCAGCCGCACGCCGGTGCGCGAGGCGCTGATCCGGCTGCAGGCCGACAATCTGGTGCAGGTCATTCCCCGCCACGGCATCAAGGTGCTGCCGCTGGCGCCGAGCGACATGAAGGAGATCTACGAGGTCGTGATGGGGCTGGAGCCGATGGCGGCGGCGCGTGTGGCGGCGATGCGGCCGAGCGAGGCCGCGCTGCGGCCGATGGTGAAGGCCTGCAGCCGCATGACGGCGGCGATCCGCTCCGGCGACGTGGAATCCTGGATCGCGGCCGACGATGATTTCCACTCCGGCATCGTCGCGCTCTGCGACAACGCGCGGCTGATCGGCATCATCACCAACTGCGCCGACCAGGTGCATCGCGCCCGCCGCTTCACCATCAAGCTGCGCCCGCATCCGGACCCGCAGCGCTCGATCCGCGAGCACAAGGAGATTCTCGACGCCATCCGCGCTGGCGACGCCAAGGCCGCGGCGGCGAGGAGCTACGCCCATCGCGAGCGCGGCTGGAGCGAACAGCTCAAGGTGCTGACCGAGTTCGGCATAAGGCAGGTCTGAAAAATGCCCTTCCGGCCCCGTTGCCGGCGGGTGGAGCAACGTATGCGTTAAGTCGACAAAGGATAACGAAATGGCAGAGGCGGACAACGTGCAACAGGGCGCCAGGCGTCGCGGGCCGCTGGAAGGCGTGCGCGTCATCGACATCGCCTCGTTTCTCGCAGGCCCGATCGGCGCGATGTTTCTCGCCGATTTCGGCGCCGACGTCATCAAGATCGAGCGGCCCGATACCGGCGACGAGTCGCGCTACTGGGGCAACGCCAGGAACGGCATTGGCCTGTATTACAAGGTGCTGAACCGCAACAAGCGCTCGGTCACCGCGGATTTGCGCACGCCGCTCGGCGTGGAAATCGTCAAGCGCCTGGTCAAGACCGCCGACATCCTGATCGAGAATTTCCGCCCCGGCACGCTGGAGCGCTGGGGGCTGGGCTGGGACGTGCTGTCGGCGATCAACCCCGCCCTCGTGATGGTGCGCATCACCGGCTTCGGCCAGACCGGACCGAACGCCCCTCGTCCCGGTTTCGGCACGCTGGCCGAAGCCTATAGCGGCTTCGCCTACATCAACGGCACGCCGGAACTGCCGCCGATCCTGCCCGGCTTCGGTCTCGCCGATTCCACCGCCGGCCTCACCGGCGCCTATCTCGCGATGGTCGCGCTGAAGGGCCGCGAGGTGAACGGCGGCCGCGGCCAGTACATCGATCTCGCCCTGTACGAGCCGCTGTTCACCCTGCTCGGCCCGCAAGCGGTCGATTTCGACCAGCTCGGCCTCGTCCAGGAGCGCAACGGCAGCTACCACTCCTTCACGTCGCCGCGCAACTGCTACCGCAGCAGGGACGGCAAGTACGTCGCGATCGCCGGCGCGTCGCAATCGACCTTCGAGCGGATGTGTGTCGCGCTCGGCGTGCCCGATCTGCCGGCCGATCCCCGCTTCAAGGACAACCGCCTGCGCGTCGTCAACAACCGCGTGCTCGATCCGATCCTGGCGAAGGCCGTGGAGAATTTCACCCTCGACGAGCTGATGGAGAAATTCATCGCCTGCGAGGCCGCGGCAGCCCCCGTCAACAACATCGCGCAGATTTTCGAGGAGCCGCATTTCAAAGCGCGCGGCAATGTCGTCACCGTGGAGGACGAGGAACTCGGCGGGCCGGTCCGTTTCCAGAACGTGGTCGGCAAATTGTCGGAGACGCCCGGCGAGGTGCGCCATGCCGGCCCAAGACTCGGCTCCAGCAATCGCGAGATCCTGATCGAGGAGCTCGGCTTCAGTGAGGCGGAGCTTGGCGAAGCCTCGAAACCGAAGCCGGGGTCACGAACCGCGGCGTCCTGAGCATCCGCCACAAGCGGTCCGGTCAAAAAAGAAAACACCAGGGGGAAACAATGTCGAAACCGCCAGGCCTGCTATCCCGCCGCGCGCTGCTTGCGTCCGCCGCGGTCGTCCCGCTCGCCCCACCCTCATCGCCAGGGGCGCAACCGCCGAATTCTCCTACAAGTTCGCCAACGACTTCCTGAGCCACGCGCCATCGAGATGGTCGAACGCGCCGCTTCCGGCAATCTGGATATCCTGATGCTCGGCCGCGACCTCTACCATGCGACGCGCGGCTTGACGCCCCATCAAGCGCTGGACCAGGCCCGTTTCGCGCTCGGCGTCGCGCTGTCGGCGAAAGCAGAGCAAACATGATCGGAGGTGGGTGCGCGACGGGCGCGCCCTCGCCGCGAAATCGGCGAAAAGCGGGCGTCTTGTGTCGCCGATTTCGTGTTACAACCGGAGCGGGCGACGTGACGATGAACTTGCGTAAGCTGCAAAGTGACGAACCGAGCGCCGCAACCCTCACGGCGGCGCTTCAGCAGGGCGACATCGCGGCCCTCGACCGCCTGCTCGGCGGCGACCCGACGCTCGCCGGCGCCGTGGTGGAGGACGCGAAAGGCGGCGGCCGCACGCTGCTGCATCTGTTCGCCGATTCGCCCGGCCATCGCCCGAATGCCGCGGCGGTCGTCGCACGGCTCGCGACGGCCGGCGCCGATCTCAACGCGCCGGCGGTGAAGATGTGGCACACGGAGACGCCGCTGCATTGGGCGGCGAGCAACGACGACGTCACCCTGATCGATGCGCTGCTCGATGCCGGCGCCGACATCGAGCGCGCCGGCTCCTCGATCGACCGCGGGCCGCCTTTGTCGTCAGCCGTGGGCTACGGCCAATGGGCGGCGGCGCGGCGGCTGATCGCGCGCGGCGCGAAGACGCAGCTCTGGCATGAGGCCGCGCTCGGGCTGGTCGACGCCATCGGCAAACGGCTCGAAGCCGATCCGGCGCTGCGCGGCGACGCCTTGTCAGGACCGTTATGGAACGCCTGCCATGGCGGTCAGCTTGCCGCGGCCCAGCTCCTGCTGAAACACGGCGCCGACCCGAACTGGTCCGCGCCGTGGTCGGGCCAGACGCCGCTCGACGTCGCCGAGGCCAAGGGCCATGCCGAATTGGTCGTCTGGCTGCGCAAGCAGGGCGCGACGAGCGGCAAGCTGGAGGATTGAGACTGTCCCTACGGCCTTGGCTTCATCGACTGCGGCGACAGCGGGATATGGAAGATCCTGTAGCCCGCGATCTCGGGGAAGCGTTCCGCGACGTCCGCCTGCTCCACCGCCACGACGGCGGCCGGCACCTCGCCGTTGACCAGGCGGTTGATGGCGGTGCCCTGCCCCTCGCTCAACTGCACCTCGGGCGCGCCGGCGGCGACGATGGCCGTTCGCACGTTGGTGTTGGACAGGGAATAACGGTCGTCGATCGCGACGGTCCTCGCCTTGAGGTCGGCGACCGACTTGACGTCCAGCCGTGCCAGCACCACGGCGACCAGTGCACTGGCGTCGGCTTGCGCTGGCACGGCATCGGCCCCCGCCGCCGCGACCTGATTCTGCATGGTCTTGGGCGGCGGCGAAGCCGGCGCTTGCGAAACCGCATTGTCGGGCTGCTTCGGCGCGGCCTCAGCCGAGGGCTGCGGCGGCAATGGGGTGTGCGAGGCGGGCGGACTGGCCTTTGCAGCAGCCGTGACGGGCTTGGTGCTCTTCTTGGCCATGCGCGTCCGATGGCGGACCCGCGCGAGCCTGGGCTTCACCTTTCGGTGCGCAGTGACGGACCGACCTTCGGTCGCGTCCGACCGCACGAGCGGTGTCGGCTGCATCGACACGGGAACGGCCGTCCAGCAGGCGAACGGATTACGGCCGACGCAATTGTCGGCGACCGCCTGCGGCGGCGTTGGCGGTTGGCGGCTGCAGGCGGCGAGCGTCGCAGCCAGCGCGACAATGAGAAATGTCCTCAAGCAGTTGCTCCACGGAACAGAGGGCTGCCCGCAATTCTTGCTGCATCATCATTTCGCGCTGATCGGTTTATCTGTGGTGCAGAAGTCGTTAAGCGTGGATTAAGACTACGGCTGCGGCTGCTGGATACGCCAGCATGGTTAATGCGTGGCCGGGGGCGTGCACGGATAACGGCTCGATGCGGATCGAGCGCAGGTGCACGCGGCTTCGTGAAATCGTCGCCGGCTCACTCTATGATGAGACCATGAAATTCACACGCCTGCTCGCGCTGCTTGGCGCCCTCGCCTTCTCGCCCCCCGCGCCTGCTCAAACCGCAGCCCCGGTCGATCTGCGCATTCTCGCGATCAACGACCTCCACGGCTACCTGCAGCCGCCGCCCGGCGGCATTCGCATCGCCGATCCTAACGACAGGACGAAGACGGTCACCGTTCCGGCCGGCGGCGTCGAAACCATGGCCACGGTGGTGACCAATCTGCGCGAAGGCCACAGGAACGCGATCTTCGTCGCCGCCGGCGACCTGATCGGCGCCAGCCCGTTTCTGTCGGCGATGTTCCACGACGAGCCGACCATCGAGTCGCTGTCGATGATGGGGCTCGCGCTCTCCGCCGTCGGCAACCACGAATTCGATGAAGGCAAGGATGAACTCCTGCGCATGCAGGATGGCGGCTGCCATCCGCTCGACCATTGCCTGGGGCCGCATCCGTTCGCCGGCGCGAAATTCCACTATCTCGCCGCCTCCACTTTCGTGAAGGACACCGGCAAGACGCTGTTGCCACCCTACGAGATCCGCAGCTTCGACGGCATCCCAGTGGCGTTCATCGGGCTTGCGCTGAAGGGCACGCCGGAGATCGTCTCGCCGGCGAGCTCGGCCGGTCTCGAATTTCGCGACGAGGCGGAGACGGTGAACGCGCTGGTGCCTGAATTGAAGGCGAAGGGCGTCGAGGCGATCGTGGTGCTGATCCACGAGGGCGGCTTCCCGAGCGGGGATTACAACGAATGCCCGGGCATCTCCGGCCCGATCGTCGATATCGTGAGAAAGCTCGACAAGGCCGTCGACGTCGTGATCAGCGGCCACACGCATCGTGCCTATGTCTGCGAGATCGACGGCCGGCTCGTGACCAGCGCGGACAAGTTCGGCACCCTCGTCACCGCCATCGACTTGAAGCTCGATCCGGCGACGCGCGACGTCGTCAGCGCCAAGGCCGAGAACAGCATCGTCCGCGTCGGCGGCTATGCCAAGGACGCTGCGCAGACGGCGCTGCTCGACGCCTATGACAAGGTTGCCGCTCCGATCGCCAACCGCCGTGCCGGCTCGGTCACCGCGACGCTGTCGCGCGTGCCGAACGCCACAGGCGAAAGCGTGCTCGGCGACGTCATTGCAGACGCGCAGCTCGAGGCGACGCGCAGCGAGGCCAATGGCGGTGCCATCATGGCTCTCACCAATCCCGGCGGCATCCGCATCGACATCGTCAAGAAGGGCGACGGCACGGTGACGTTTGCCGACGTGTTCGCGAGCCAGCCGTTCCGCAACCAGTTGGTCACGGTGACCTTGACGGGCACTGCGATCAAGGCCGCACTCGAGCAGCAGTGGCTCGATCCGACCCGACCACGCATCCTGCAGATATCCGGGGGATTCAGCTACGCCTGGGACGCCACGAAGCCTTACGGCGAACACGTCATCGCCGCATCGATGATGTTGAATGGCGAACCGGTTGCACCCGACAAGACCTACCGCGTCACCGTCAACAATTATCTTTTCCTCGGCGGCGACGGCTTCGCCGCGCTGAAGGACGGCACGAGGGCGCAGTTCGGTGTCTACGATTCCGACGCGCTGTTTGCCTATTTCCAGGCTAACAGCCCGTTACAGCCCTCGGCCGGGGGCCGAATCGCGCGGGAGAACTAGCCAGAACCGAGGGCATCGCCGGCGCCGTGTCAACGCGCGGCTCTTTCCGATCCGCTCGCAAGCTCCTACATTGGTTCCTTCGCGTGAGCGCAAAGGGTGTCGCATGACCACTCTTCTTCTGACCCATCCGGCATGCCTCAACCATGCCACGCCCGAGGGGCACCCTGAGCGCGCCGATCGTCTGCGCGCGGTCAACGAGGTTTTGTCGGACGCGCGTTTCAACCCGCTGGTGCGCGGCGAGGCGCCCGAGGGCAATCTCGATCTGGTCACGCTGTGCCACAGCGAGCACTATGCGACCGAGCTTCGCCACATCGCGCCCGACCAGGGCGTGATCTATATCGACGGCGATACCTCGATGTCGCCCGGCACCTGGGAGGCCGTGATGCGCGGCGTCGGCGGCGCGGTCGCCGCGACCGACGCGGTGATGTCCGGACAGCACCGAAATGCCTTCGTCGCGATCCGCCCGCCCGGCCATCACGCCGAGAAGGCGACGCCGATGGGCTTCTGCTTCTTCGACAATGCCGCGATCGCCGCGCGGCATGCGCAACGCAAATACGGCATCGGCCGCGCGGCCGTGGTCGACTTCGACGTGCATCACGGCAACGGCACCCAGGACATCTTCTGGTCCGATAAGTCCGTGATGTATTGCTCGACCCATCAGATGCCGCTGTTTCCCGGCACTGGCGCGCGCGGCGAGCGCGGCGATCACGACAATATCGTCAATGCGCCGCTCGCCTCGGAGGACGGCGGCGCCAAGTTCCGCGCGGCATTCGAGAACCTGATCCTGCCCGCCCTGCAGAAATTCGCTCCCGAACTGATCGTCCTCTCGGCCGGCTTTGATGCCCATTACCGCGACCCGCTCGCCTCGCTCAATCTGAGAGCCGAGGATTTCACCTGGGTGACGCACAAGCTGATGGAGGTTGCCAACAGCACGGCCGGCGGCCGCGTTGTCTCGGTGCTCGAAGGCGGCTATGACCTGCAAGGCCTGAGGGAATCGGTCGCAGCGCATGTCACCGCCCTGATGGGCGCCTGATTTGCTACTCAGACGCGCCGCAATCCGTCCGCAGCATTGTCTGGAGTTGCGGAAGACCTGATGGTGCACGCAGGAAACGAGCATGGCAGAGAACAATCTGGCGGATGTGAAAAAACTGCCCTTCGAGCGCGCGATCGAGGAGCTGGAGCTGATCGTCAAGCGGCTCGAAGAGGGCAGAGTGCCGCTGGAGGAATCGGTCGCCATTTACGAGCGCGGCGAGGCCCTGAAGCGACGTTGCGAGGAATTGCTGCGTCAGGCCGAGGCACGCGTCGAGAAGATCACCACCGATGCGGGCGGCCAGGCGAGCGGCGCCGAGCCGCTTGACGTTCAGTAAGTCGAGATTTGCCGTTCGATGGACCTGACCACTCACCAGTCATGCCACTCGATTGGGCAGGCCGGGAACCATTGCTGCTGTCTGCGATTAGGGTTAGCCACGCGGCCGCCGCAGCGGTGGCGTCGCGGTTCCAGGAGCGGGTTGGCTTTGCCGAGCGCTTTGGTGTAAAGTTTTAGGTACTATGGGCTTTTGATGGCAGCACTCGTCCGGCTGGACCAGCGCGTTAAATGCCTGACGGAGCTGGTAAAAGTGGCTTGCAGGGGGTAAAGCCGCAAGGGTGACACGTATCACATTGATCGATCTGGACCGCATCTAGACTGTGCTAATCGGGCCGCTCGGCTCGCGCGCAGGTAACCCGGAGTGACCGGACCTGGCTTGCGCCCGCATCCATCCTGCAACTCGCGTTCGGGACCCTGGTTCCGACCTGACAATTGGAACATCGCCGTGACCGTATTCAGTAAGACGCCGCTTCTCGACACCATCCGCACCCCGGACGACTTGCGCCGGCTTAAGGTGGAGCAGCTTCGGCAGGTCGCCGATGAGTTGCGCCAGGAAACCATCGACGCCGTCTCGGTGACGGGCGGCCATTTCGGCGCCGGTCTCGGCGTCGTCGAGCTGACCACCGCGATCCACTACGTCTTCGATACACCGCAAGACCGGCTGATCTGGGACGTTGGCCACCAGGCCTATCCGCACAAGATCCTCACCGGTCGGCGCGACCGCATCCGCACGCTGCGCACCGGCGGCGGGCTGTCCGGCTTCACCAAGCGCAGCGAGAGCGATTACGATCCGTTCGGTGCCGCGCACTCCTCGACCTCCATCTCGGCCGGCCTCGGCATGGCCGTGGCGCGCGACCTCTCCGGCGGCAAGAACAACGTGATCTCCGTGATCGGCGACGGAGCGATCTCGGCCGGCATGGCCTATGAGGCCATGAACAATGCCGGCGCCATGAACTCCCGCCTGATCGTCATCCTCAACGACAACGACATGTCGATCGCGCCGCCGGTCGGCGCGATGAGCGCCTATCTGTCGCGGCTCTATTCCGGCAAGACCTACCGCACGCTGCGCGAAGCGGCCAAGCAGATCAACAAGCGCCTGCCAAAGGTCATCGCCAACCGCGCCGACCGCGTCGAGGAATATTCCCGCGCCTTCATGATGGACGGCGGCACGCTGTTCGAGGAGCTCGGCTTCTATTACGTCGGCCCGATCGACGGCCATAACCTCGATCACCTGCTGCCGGTGCTCAAGAACGTCCGCGACATGGAGACCGGGCCGATCCTGGTCCATGTCGTGACCCAGAAGGGCAAGGGCTATCCGCCCGCGGAAGCCTCCGCCGACAAGTACCACGCGGTCGTCAAGTTCGACGTCGCGACCGGCACGCAGGCCAAGGCCAAGCCGAACGCCCCGGCCTATCAGAACGTGTTCGGCCAGAGCCTCGTCAAGGAAGCTCAGAAGGACGAGAAGATCGTCGGCATCACCGCGGCGATGCCGTCCGGCACCGGCATTGACATCTTCAACAAGGCCTTCCCCAAGCGCACCTTCGATGTCGGCATCGCCGAGCAGCATGCCGTGACCTTCGCGGCGGGCCTCGCCAGCGAAGGCTACAAGCCGTTCTGCGCCATTTACTCGACCTTCCTGCAGCGCGGCTACGACCAGGTGGTCCACGACGTCGCGATCCAGAGCCTGCCGGTTCGTTTCGCGATCGACCGCGCCGGCCTCGTCGGCGCCGACGGCGCCACCCATGCCGGCTCGTTCGACAATGCCTATCTCGGTTGCCTGCCGAACTTCGTGATCATGGCGGCGGCCGACGAGGCCGAGCTGGTGCACATGGTGGCGACCCAGGTCAGCATCAACGACCGCCCGAGCGCGGTGCGCTATCCCCGCGGCGAAGGCCGGGGCGTCGAAATGCCCGAGGCCGGCGTGCCGCTGCCGATCGGCAAGGGCCGCATCATCCGCCAGGGCAGCAAGATCGCGCTGCTGTCGTTCGGTACACGGCTTGCCGAGTGCGAGAAGGCCGCCGACGAGCTCGCCGCGCATGGCCTGTCGACCACGGTGGCGGACGCGCGCTTCCTCAAACCGCTCGATGAAGATCTCGTGCGGAAACTGGCGCGCGACCACGACGTGCTGATCACCATCGAGGAAGGCTCGATCGGCGGCTTCGGGTCGCATGTCATGCAGGTTCTCACCGACAACGGCATGCTCGACAACGGCAGTCTGAAGGCGCGTTCGATGATCCTGCCCGACGTGTTCCTCGACCACGACTCTCCGGCCGCGATGTATGCGCGCGCCGGTCTCGACGCCAAGAGCATCGTCAACAAAGTGTTCGACACGCTCGGCAAGGATTTCAAGACCGAAGCCGTGAAGCTGGCGTGATCTCTTCACCCTCCCCTGGAGGGGGGAGGGTCGCCGCGAAATGAAATGAGCGGTGGGGTGGGGTGAAAGTCTCTCACCGCGACAAGCCTTGAAAAGATCACCCCACCCCGTCTCACATTTCGCTTCGCTCATGTGAGCCGACCCTCCCCCGCCAGGGGAGGGTAAGCAAGAGCCCCGCTGATCCATGAAAATCTATCTGGCAGGTCCCGACGTGTTCCTGCCGGATGCGATCGAGATCGGCCGCCGCAAGGTCGAGATTTGCGCGCGCCACGGCCTCACCGGGCTCTATCCCCTCGACAACGCAATCGCCCTCGGGGCGCCCAACGCCTCCGTGCAGATATTCAGGGCCAACG
>NZ_JAFAVV010000323.1 GCF_019242285.1 Bradyrhizobium sp. | reverse complement strand
GCGGATATCGATCCGGTCGAAATCGTTTCCTTCCTGACACCGCGGCTGCCGCATTTCATGGTGCCACGTTACATCCGCTTCATGGGTGACCTGCCGAAAACACCGACACAGAAAGTCGAAAAGCATGTGTTGCGGGCGGAGGGGATTACCGCGAATACCTGGGACCGCGAAAAGGCCGGCATCCGCCTCAAGCGGGAGAAGCTCGCGGCCGGCGAACTGAAAGTGGCGCCATGAAAGACGAGACCAAGCAGCGCGCCGACCTGAAACTCGTTCTCGACGCCCAGACCGCCCGCCTCGACGCGGCACGGCCCGACGCGGTGGCGCGGCAGCGGAAGCGCGGCCGATGGACCGCGCGGCAGGCGCTGGAAGTGATCGCCGACGAAGACAGTTTTGTGGAATATGGCGGTCTGGTGCGTCCGGCGACTAAGGGGATGGCCGGAGCTGCCGATGGCCTGGTGATGGGCACGCTGAAGATCGACGGACGCGCGGCCAATATCGTGCTCTATGACTATTCGGTCTATGCCGGCACGCAGAGCGCGATGAACCACGTCAAGATTTCGCGCATGTTCCTGCACGCCGAAAAGCATCGGCTGCCGGTGATCTGCTGGCTCGACGGCGGCGGCGCGCGCCCACACGACATGCATGTGACGGCGCGGCCTTCGACCGAAACCTTCGTCGTGTTCGCGCGGCTGTCCGGCCTCGTGCCGACGGTGGGCATTTCGCCGGGCCGCGCTTTCGCGGGCCATGCCAATCTGGCCGGGCTGTGCGACGTCCTGATCGCGACCGAGGATTCGGCGATGGGCATGGCCGGCCCGCCGCTGGTCGAGGCCGCGCTCGGCAAGAAATACACGCCCGAGGAAATCGGCTCATCGTCGGTGCACTGGGCGTCGGGCGTGATCGACATCCTCGTCAAGGACGAGGCCGAAGCGATCGCGGCAGCGAAGAGATATCTCGGCTATTTCGAGATGCAACGCCCCCCGGGCGAGGCGCCGGACCAGATGGCCTTGCGCGACATGGTGCCCGAGAACCCCCGCCGCGCCTACAATGTGCGCAACGCGGTGCAGACGCTTTGCGACATCGACAGCGTAATGGAGGTCAAGGCCGGCTACGGCAAGGCCGCGGTGACGGCTTTCGGCCGCATCGCCGGTCGCACCGTGGGAATTATCGCCAACCAGCCGATGTATCTGGCGGGCGCGATGGACACCCCGGCCTGCCTGAAGATGGCGCGGTTCGTACAGATTTGCGATGCCTTCGACATTCCTCTCGTCGTGCTCTGCGATACGCCCGGCCTGATGGTCGGGCCGGAGGTCGAGAAGACGGGGTTGATGCGCCACAGTGCACGGGTGCTGAGCGCGCTCGCCAATGCCACGGTGCCGGTGCTGACGGTAGTGCTGCGCAAGGCCTACGGCCTCGGCTATTACATCATGGGTTCGCGGCCGCTCGAGCCGGCGATCCTGCTCGCGTGGCCGACCGCCGAGTTCGGCGGCATGGGGCTCGAGGGCGCCGTCAACATCATCCATGCGAAGGAGCTCGAGGCCGCGGCGACGCCGGAAGCGCGCACCGAACTGCATGCACGCCTCACCGCAGAATTGAAGCGTTCGAACACCGCGGTCGAGAGCGGAGCGAAATTCCTCTACGACGACGTGATCGATCCCGCCGACACGCGCGCCATCCTGATCAAGACGCTCGATACGCTGCCGCAGCCCGCACCGCGCGCGGCGCGCAAGCGGATCATCGAGCCGTTCTGAGGGGCCAACCAGATGAGCGACAATGCCGCCCAAACGCCGTTGACCGAGCTGCGCGTGGTCGATTTCACGCACTTCATCGCCGGTCCTTTCTGCACCATGATCCTCGCCGATTTCGGCGCCGAGGTGATCAAGGTCGAATCGCCGGATGGCGACGGCTTCCGCCAATACCCGCCGCATCGCGACGGCGAGGGCGCGCCCTATCTGTGGACCAACCGCAACAAGGACAGCGTCACGCTTGATCTGAAGTCGAAGGTCGGTCGCGACCTTGCCCTGAGGCTGATGGACAAGGCCGATGTGGTGGTCGAGAATTTCTCGACCGGCGTGATGCAGCGGCTTGGTCTCGGCTATGAGACGGTCAAGGCGCGCAATCCAGGGGTGATCTACTGCTCGATTTCGGCCTACGGCCGCTCCGGACCTCACGCCGATCGCATCGGCTTCGATCCGATCGCACAGGCCGAAGCGGATTCATCTCGATGAACGGCCAGCCGGAAGGCGAGGCCATGCGTGCAGGACCGTCGATCATGGACATGGCCACCGCCATGATGTCCTGCAACGCCATTCTTGCCGCACTCCATGCCCGCGAGCGCTCGGGCAGGGGACAGTTGATCGAAACCAATCTTCTCGGCATGGCCGTCAATATGCTCGGCAATTTTCACATGGCCTACCTGTTGTCCGGCAACAGCCCGAGGCGGTTCGGCAACTGGCAGGTGACGGCGGTGCCGGTCGGCGCGTTCGCAACCCGCAGCGGGCCGATCTATATCGCCTGTGCGAATGACAGTACCTTCCGGCGGCTCATGACGGACGTGTTGAACAGGCCGGAGCTCGCCGACGACCCGAGGTTCCGCACCAGCGCGAACCGCCGCATCAACAATGAGGCGCTGAGGGCGATCATTGCCGACAGCTTCGCCGCCTGCACGCGCGACGACTTGCTCGCGGCGATGCGCAAGTCTGGCGTGCCTGCAGCCGCTGTGCGTAGTGTGGGAGAGGCGCTGGATTCGAGCGAGGTCCGCTCGCTCGGCATCATCGGCGAGGCGCCGCACGAGAAGCTCGGTAGCGTTCCGAACGTCGGATTGCCGGTGAGCTTCTCGGAGACGCCCGTGCGCGCGCCGCGGGGCGCGCCGCTGCTGGGAGCGCAGAATGGCGAGGTACTTCGGCGTGTGCTGGGCCTGAATGAAGACGACCTTGCCGCGCTCACGCGCGCCGGCGCCTTCGGACGCTGAAATCACCTGATGGACAAAAGCATTGCGAGAGAGGTTGGAATGCCGAAATGGGAAGCGAAATCCGAGGTCAGCGGATTCATCTGGAAGGTCGAGACCGCTCCGGGCCAGCGGGTCGCGAAGGGCGATACGCTCGTCATCATCGAATCCATGAAGATGGAAATTCCCGTCGTCGCCGAATCCGACGGGACCGTCGTTTCGATCCCGGTGGAGGAAGGGGCGGCAGTGAACGAAGGCAACACCGTCGCCATTCTGGAAGTGTGAGGTTCCGAGCATCTCACGACGACCGGAGGACTTCCGTTTGGGTCGACCATGAAACCTCCGTGTGCGGAAAAGCGGGAGAAAGAATCGATGGGAGGAGTTCTGGAAGGCGTCCGCGTACTCGATTTTGGACGCTATATTGCAGGGCCGTATTGCGCGACATTGCTGGCTGATTTCGGCGCAGAGGTCATCCGCGTGGAGAAGCGGGACGGCAGCGAGGATCGCTTCATCGCGCCGGTTGGCGAAGGCGGCGAGGGCGCGCTGTTCCTGCAGGTCAACCGCAACAAGAAATGCATCACGCTCGATCCGATGACGCCGGAAGGGCAGGAGGTGATGCGGCGGCTGGTCGCCACCGCCGACGTCGTCGTCGCCAACCTGCCGCCGCAGACGCTGCAGGCCATGAAGCTCGACTATGAATCGCTGCAGGCGATCAAGTCCGACATCATCCTGACCACTGCGACCGCATTCGGCGGACCGGGCCCCTGGTCGGACCGGGTCGGATTCGACGGCATCGGGCAAGTGATGTCGGGCGCGGTCTATATGACCGGCCGGGGCGACCCGCCGTATCGGGCTGCGGTGAACTGGGTGGACTTTGGCACGGCGCTGCATTGCGCTTTCGGCACGCTCATGGCGCTGATCGAGCGCGGCAAGTCCGGGCGCGGACAGATCGTCGAGGGCGCGTTGCTCGCGACCGCGCTCACTTTCACCAATGCAACGCTGATCGAACAGGCTGTGATCGCCGCCAACCGCGTGCCGACCGGCAACCTGGGCCAGACATCCGCGCCTGCCGACATCTACCGCACCAGAGACGGCTGGGTGCTGTGTCAGGTCACGGGGCAGCCGCTGTTTGTTCGCTGGGCAAGATTGATGGGCGAGGAAGGCTGGCTGACGGACGCGCGGTTCTCGGACGACATCAAGCGGGGCGACAACGGTCCTGTCATCAGTGAACGAATGGCGCGCTGGTGTGCCGAGCGCACGAGCCAGGAGGCCGTCGATACGCTGGCGGCCGCAAAAATACCGGCAGGACCGGTCCTCAGCCCGCAACAGGCGCTCGACCACCCGCACATCCGCGCCGCCGGATTTCTGAAGACTGTCGACTATCCCGGCTTGCCGAATGCCGCGCCGGTGGCGCGTGCGGCGGTGCGGCTGTCGCAGACGCCGGGTGAGATCGTCGCCCGACCGCCGAGGCTCGGCGAACACACCGATCTCGTGCTGACGGATCTCGGCTACGATGCCTCCGCCATCGCGGCGCTCCGCGAGAAGGGCGTCGTGTAGCGTCCTCCATCTGACCTGCTTGGTCGCGGTCCGGAGGCGGGCACCCGGCCTCCGGCGGATCCGGTACAGGAGGAAAGCCGGGAGACTTTCTCCTGCCCGATGGCTACAAGCCCCGCCAGATGCGATCCTAGCTAGTGCCGCAGGGCGCTGCCCACGATGCCGCCCATCATGCCGCCGACGAAGGCCGCACCGGCTGGGTTGCCGGCGGGGGCAGGAGCGGATGCGGCCGGCGGAGGCGAAGGTGGTGCGGCCGCCGTGGTGCTGGTGGAACGTCGCTGCACTGCGCGGCGGGTTGCGTCGTCGCCGGTACCGGCCGGAGCTGTGGCTGTCCTGGGCTGGACTTCGCTCAGCAAGGCCTTGTGCTGCAGCTTGTTGAAATAGCCGCTCACAGGATAACCGCGTGCGGCCTGCCAGCGTTTGACCACGGCCCTTGTGTCGTCGTCAAACGTGCCCGTTGGATTGTTATCGAAGCCAAGGCCAGTGAGGCGGCGCTGGATGTCGCGGCGCTGAGTCTTGTCCAGGCCGATCTGATCCTCGGTGAGCTGAGAGGCCTCTTCCGTGAAGGTTGCAGGAGCGACGCCGGCGGCGACAGTCCGTGTCCCGGTCGACGGGCCATGTTCGAGCGAGGCGATCCGCGCCAGCGCCAGCGACTTGAACTGGCCGTTGGGATACGACGTCACGTAGGCCTTGAGCTCTTCCGGCTTGTTGGAGTCCTTGACCGAACGCCAGAACTCCATTTCGACATCGGGGCCTTGGGTGCTCGACGCGACAGCGGCGGGAGCGGATTTGGCGGTGACGGCAGTGGCGATGTCAGGAGCGCTGGCCGGGTTGAGATAGACCGAGCCGATCAGATTGGTGTGGCCCCAGGGCAGCTGTCCCTTCTTGGTCTCCTCGTTGACCTGGGCTCGTACCTCGGTCATGGCCTGCTGGATCTCGACATTGGGCTTTGTGATGTGATCGATCAGCGCGCGCGTGAACGGGCTGTTCTGGCCCTGCTGACCGTCAAGGGCGGTCTGCCCGGGGCCGGTTGCAAACGCGATCAGGGTGCCTTCGCCGGATTTCATCTCGGCCAGGCCAGTCTGCACGGAGACGCTGCGGGTCGAAGAGGCGGATCGGATCTTGGCGGCAAAAGGGTTGTCGCGGCAGGCGTCAAGAAACACCAGTTTGACCTTGGCGTCGCCCATGGTCTGGTCGAGCGTCACATCGACGTTGATCGCAGCTCCGAGCTTGACGTCCATCTCGGATTTGATGTCGGCATCTACCGGGAGCAGATAGTTGGTCCCATTGATCGCGATGCCGTGGCCGGCGTAGTAGAAAATGGCGATATCGGCACCTTGCGCCCGCTTCCCGAAATCGAGCAGCTTTTCCGTCATGCTGTCGCGGCCGAGATTGGTGCCCTCGACCACGTCAAATCCGACATTGCGCAGCGTCGCAGCCATGGCCTTGGAGTCGATCGGCGGGTTGGGCAGCTGGGCGACATTCTTGTACGCGCCATTGCCAACCACAAACGCGACCCGACGATCAGCCAGCGCGGAGTTGGCGGTGAGAACCAAGCAGATGAGGGAGCCAACGATCGTAAGATAACGCATCTGAATTCCCCTGATCAGAATCGATCGAAGCAAAGCAACTTAGCGAAGCGCGGCGAACCCTACACGAAAACGTGGTTTTGGTGAGGCTGGTGGAACCTCACTTCGCGCACAATCTGGCCACGGTTCGCGGGAGCGCCGAAATGGTGAGTGCTTGCTTGGTCGGAGCGCGACGTCGCTCGGTTCAAAGACGCCGGTGGCCATCGCCTCGCCGAAGGCAGACGGCATCTGCCGAAACAAGCAGTTTGGCAAACTGCAACCTCTAGATGGCAGAGAACCCGGTTTCTCCCGCCAGACCGGCACGTTTCCCGCTGGAACAGACGGGCCAATCGGAGATCATCAGCCGGCACGGCGGCAAGGCTTCCTCCGCGCGCCCGCATTCTGGGACATCATCGTCCATGCTGGACCGGACCTGACGTCGGCGTTGCGACCGGAGCGAATGATGCGAATCCCATCCATTCAGATCAAATGAATCGACCGACCAGCGTGTCCGTACGACTGACATCATCCACGTTGCCGGCGCTCGCGCGTGCTGTCGATGCGCAAGGGCCATCCTTGGCTCTGATATCGTCGACTATCGCTCGTCCGACGGCTTCGCCAACGAGACCCTGAGCGTATTGGGTGAGATGGAAACCGTCGTGCTGCA
>NZ_JAFAVV010000221.1 GCF_019242285.1 Bradyrhizobium sp. | reverse complement strand
GAACGCTGGTCGCCGCAGATCACGATCGGCATGCCGGTGCTGATCCCGGAGGACTATGTCTCCGATCTCTCGGTGCGGCTGTCGCTGTATCGCAGGCTGGCCGATTTCGAGACCGACGACGAGATCGACAATTTCGCCGCCGAGTTGCGCGACCGCTTCGGCGTGCTGCCCGACGAGGTGCGCTATCTCTTCAAGGTTGCCGCGATCAAGAACTATTGCCGCAGGGCCAATGTCGAGAAGGTCGATGCCGGGCCGAAGGGGGCCGTCATCACCTTCCGCGACAACAGTTTTGCTCATCCCGACCGGCTGGTGTTCTTCATCAAGCAGCACGGCCAGGCCGCCAAGGTGCGGCCCGACATGAAGGTCGTGTTCTTCCAGGAATGGAAGACGCCGGAGGAGCGGCTCGCCGGCACCACGGAGATTTTGCATCAGCTCGCGAACCTCGCCGAAAGCAGGAAGGCGGCGTAGCAAGAGCGACGATTTCCATCGCCAATGCGAGATCGGTAGGGTGGGAAAGGCGCGACAGCGCCGTGCCGACCATCCATCGACAGCATCGCTCCGGGTGGTGGGCACGCTTCTGTCTCTACGTGGTAAGCGTCCTGCGTGTGGCCGCTTTGCCCACCCTACGGCTCTAGCTTCAGGTCCGTATTCAACATGTCAAAGAGCAGGGCACACTGTCGTCGCCCGGTTTGCGTGCCCGCCGAAGCCTCGGCGTAGGCGGGACCGGGCGACCCAGCATTCCAGAGGCGCCAGTGCTTGAGGCGAGACGCCTCTGGAATGCTGGATGCCCGCCCTCGCGGGCATGACAGCGGAGAGACACGGCTCGGCATTCTCGCGGCGCACTTCGCCCGAGTCTTGCCAACCATCTCGCCCTCGAAATCGAAGAGGGCGCAGGGAATGCCGGGTGGTTCAGCCTCACCCATGGCCCCCGTGCAGCAAGAACGCACGGGGCAGGAACCACAGGTTCAGCCGAAATCACCGGCATTCCCTGCGCGATGGTGTTAACGCTTATACCGTGCTCTCCTCGGGGAACGGGCTCTCTTGCCCCCGTCGCCCTCGGGATCATCACCCTCGGGCTTGGCGCCAGCGTCGCGGCGCCGGGACCACACGGCTTCGCCGTCCGCCTCGACGCGCCCGTCTTGCGCGCCCAAGCGTCCATCGCATTCCAGACCCAACGTTCGTGACGATCGCGAAACGCCCCTCTATCGGGAGTGGAATGCGGCCATTAACGCATATTTTTCGGATTTATGGAAGTAAAATTTCTCGCGCCGGAGGCCTGGATGCGACGAACGGCTTGAAAAGCTTCGACAAGATCGCGTTTTGGCGCAGACGTCTTGCAGGGTCCCTGCTGAGCAAGAAAGGCGACATTGCGCCGAAAGCCGCGCTGAGTCGCCTGTCGGGCAACCGGTGCAACGGCGAGCGGTGCTCTCGATTTCGGGTGCGCAAGCGAGGCTCACCGCGATATGATGCGAACGTCGGATTGACTGGTGGAAAGCGCGACGCGACGAGCTTCCGCTGCATGCGCTGTCGCGAAGGATGACGCCAGCGATGCCGCGCCTGACCGTCGATCTCGACCCCGAGCAGGTCCGGGCCATCGTTCGCGATCTCGATGGTGCGCTCGATCCGGTCGGGTACGTGCGGCTGCACGGCGGCGTCAACGACGTCTACCGTATCGACCTCGCGGGGGCCGCAGGCCCGCTCGTGCTCAAGATCTATGCCGACGAGCCGGAATGGATCGTGGCGAAGGAGGCCCTGGTTGCCGGGTGGCTCGGCGCGCGGGCAGGCTTGCCAATTCCGCGCTGGCTGCGGGTCGACGAGCGGCGAATGCACATCCCGTTCCGCTTCGCGCTGACGACGTGGCTCCCCGGCGTGACGGTGCGGAGCCTGATCGGCACGCCCGACATCGACGACGTCTATCGGCAAATGGGTGCGCTGCTGCGGCGTCTGCACGCCATTCCCATGTCCGCCTACGGCTATATCGTCGCCGACGGCATCCGGCGGCCGCAGCCGACCAACGATCAATACATGCGGGCGGCGTTCGAACAGGCGCTTCGGCAGTTTCGCGAGCAGGGCGGGGAAGAGACCTTGGCGCAGCGCCTGGAGGAACAGGTACGGTCAAGTCTCCCCACGCTGGAACACAGCGCCGGACCGGTCTTTTGCCATGACGACCTGCAGCAGGGAAACGTGCTGGCTGAGCACGACAGGAATGGGAGCGTGCAGCTCACCGGCCTGATCGATTTCGGCAATGCCCGGGCCGGAGACGCGCTGTTTGATCTGGCGAAGGCCTTGTTTTGCTGCGGCCATGAGGATCCCCGCAGCCCGGGGCCGCTTCTTGCCGGATATGGCGCGATCGACCATCCGGAGCCGGAAACGGCGCTCAGGGCCTATACGTTGTTTCACAGGGTCGTCATGTGGTGCAGCCTGACACGCCATGGCGACACCTCCGATGGTCCTGCCGGCCTGCTGCGCGACCTCGACGAGATGAGCCGATAGCTGGATTCCGGCATGGCGCTCAGCCGGCTCGCTCGACGAGATGCAGGCGCGATGGTGCCGGATCGAACGGGTCGGCGAAATACTGAGTCTCGTTGGCCACCCGTCCGTCGCGGAATTCCATGATGCTGACCGTGTAGGACGGCGCGCCGTCATAGCTGAGAACGAATTCGGTGACCCAGAGATCACCGCTGCCGACGATCCGCCGGACTGCAAAACGCTTCTTGTTCGGCTGGACGAACCTGCTCTCCTGAATATTACGCCGGCCGCGGATCCGCTCGCCGGATTGCGGATACTCGAGCACCGCATCCTCGTGGTAGATGTCATGCTCGATCTCGAAATCGCCTGCGTCCGAAGCCTTCCAATGGCGCTCCAACGCCAGCCGCGCGGTTCGATCGTCCATCTTCATCTCCCACCTGACGCCACGGCAATTCACGCCTTGGCACTTGGGCGCGCAGAAACGTCCTTGTACCATCTTTGCAGATGAACGAGATGGCCCGGAGGCTCGAGCTTCGCCCTGGTTGACAGCTCGACGGCCATCATGGCGGCGATATCGGCGATCGTGAAACGCGGTCCGCAGACGAACGCGTTGTCGGCGAGGCGCACATCGAGCCAGGCGAAGAAATGCTGCAGCCGAAGGCGTCCCCGCTCCGCGAGCGCCGGTATCTGCTCGAGCGCGAGCGGACCGGGCAAGGCTCTGTCCTTCAACCCCGGCGCGGCATTTCGAAAGGCTTCCTGCGCGGCCTGGAGACCATCCCACTCGATGCGCCGCAGCCAGGATTCGACGATCGCTCTTTCCTCCGCGTTCCGCCCCATCAGGGCGGGGTCCGGATGGAGCTCTTCGAGATAGCGGCAAATCGCAACGACGTTGGTGATCGCCGCACCGCTGTCGAGCGCGAGCACCGGAACGGTGCAATCGGGATTGAGCGCGCGGAAGGCCGGTGTGAACTGTTCGCCGTTGCGCAGATCGACCTGGACGCTCGGCACCGTGAGGCCTTTCTCGGCGAGAAAAATGCGGACCCGGCGCGGGCTGGGCGCGGTGGCGCAGTCGTAAAATTTCATGAAAGGCTCCCTCGATGTTGGATTCTGGGCCGGCAGCGCGGATTGTCCAGCGCGAAATTCCTGCGGCGTCATGAGATCGGCAGGTGGGCTGAGCGCGGCTTGCACTGACGTGTGCCACGCAAAGGCCGCAGCGTGCCCACCAGCCGGAGCCGTGCTGTCGAGACAATGGTGGGCACGGCGCTTCGCCTTAGCCCATCCTACGGCTCCGCCCGGGTTGTGACACAGGTCTCATATTCCTGCGCCATTTCCAGGCCGTTCCTGCGCCCTTCCGCAATGCCCTGGGCGATCGCCCTTGCGACGACCTCGACATCGTCAGGTGAAAGCTGGTCGCAAAGCTTCCATGACCGCGCGATCTGGCGCGCGCGTGCAAGATCCCTTTCTGAAAACGGAGGCGGCCTGATCGGCATACGTGACTCCCCCGACCTCAATGGACGAAATTTACATCATTTGCACCCGTGCAGCCATGCGTTTCGATTTCCGAATTGAGCGTCTACGTCACGCCAATGCATGGTGATGAGAAATGCGCCCACGCCGTCCGGCCTCTCAAACCCAGCGCCGCACCCGCGCGACATAGTCGTCATAGGCCGCGCCGAACTGGCGGCGCATCTTGGCTTCCTCGAAGGGGATGTGGATGCCGTTGGCAGTGGCGAAGACGGCAAGGGGCGCAATGAACATCGGCCAGGCGCCGATCCATATGGCGACGCCCAAAGAGAGGGTAACCAAGCCCAGATACATCGGGTTGCGGGTGAACTGGTAGGGACCGTGGGTGACGAGCTTGCGGTTGGTCGGCGACGTCGGGTTGATTTCGGTGTCCTCCCGCTGGAACAGGACAAAAGCCCAGACGGGCGGGATCAGCGCGAGCGCCACCAGGACGGCTCCCAGCCATGCGAGCGGCAGGCCGGGAACCGTGGGCCAACCCAGCAACCAGCTCACCGCCGCACAGAGCAGGAGATAGATCAGCGTCCAGATTGGCGGCGGGAGCTTGAGCATGGTCGAAGCAACCGAATGGGCCGTGCATCTGATCTTGTCAGCGCATGGCGCGCGGCTATCGCAGGAGTTTGGCCACTTTGGGTCCATCCGCGCAAATTTGATCCACCTGACAAGGCGGCCGCCACTTGGTGCCGGCGGCCGCCATGCTGGAGCGATCTGAGCTCAACGGTGAGCGGTGACGCCATCAGGCGCGGTCGACGGACCGTTCGCCTCTTGAGCGACGCGAAAGCCCGCCGAAGGGAGCTCGTCCATGCCGGTATGCGGAATCGAGCACGCCATCGCGCCTTGCAGGACGAGCCTGGCGCCGAGCAGGACGATGCGCCGGCCGACGCCGGCCCTACTCGGGAACGACATCGCCGGTGCCTCCCATTTCGGCCGGGAAATCCCTCAGCTTCGGCAGGCCGTCCTTCATCGGCAGCACCGTCTCCGAATAGTTCACATGCACGGCCGGCTTGAACTTCAAGGTCGGGATCGTTGCCGCATAGACGTCGACCAGGCCGAGCCTGGGATGATCGGTCATCAGGTGCCCGCCGCACCGCTTGCAGTACTGGCGGAGACTGGCCTCGGACTTCATGTACTTGCCGATGAACTCCGCGCCCTTCGTGACGCGGACATTCTGCGGCTTCCACAGCGTGAAGGCGTTCACGGGCGCAGCCGACCAGGAGCGGCAGGACGAGCAGTGGCAATAGCCCATTGCTTCTGGCGCATCCTGAACCTGAAGCTCCACGGCACCGCAAAAGCAGCTACCTTTGTGCGTGATCATTTTCGAATCTCCATCCTCACGTCGGCGACGTGCTCATGCGTTCTTCTTGCGTGTCCTGCCGTTGAATGGAATGATCGCGCGTTCGCGTTTCTTGATCGCGCATCCGCATTCGATTCCGCCGCCTTTCGGCGCGGGATGCGTCGCTTGATCGGGCGTCCGGATGGCTTGATCGAGCGTCTCGATTGCACCGCGCAGGCTTGCGGATGCTCGAACCGCCGGTGGCCTCGAGCGACAAATTGAAATGACCTGAACTCAATCGATCGTCCGAGCAGACCGGGGAAATGGCAGAAGACGCGTTATCCGATGTGCTGAAGACGGTGAGGCTCACCGGCGCCACCTATTTCGATGTCGTCGCGCAGGAGCCCTGGTCGGTGCACTCGCCGGCGAAGGATCTGATCCTGCCGCGGATACTGCCGGGCGCCGATCACCTGATCGCCTATCACGTCGTGATCGCCGGCCGCTGTTACGCGAGCCTGATCGGCGGCGAAGCGGTGCCGCTCGAGGCCGGCGAAGTGGTGGTCTTCACCAATTCCGATCCGCATATCATGTCGAGCAGGGCCGGATTGCCCGCGGAGCCGCCGAGCGCCGATTTCTTCGACCTGGCCGACTCGGTCCGGCTTCCGTTTCAGGTCAATCTCGCCGAGGGCGGGGAGGCGACGGCGAGGCTCGTCTGCGGCTATCTCGCCTGCGATTCACGCCCCTTCAATCCGCTGCTCGAGGCATTGCCGCCGATGCTCAAGGCGGGCGACCCGCGCCGCAACGACACCGGCTGGCTCGGCCAGTTCATTCACTTCGCCGTCGCCGAGGTCGCCGATCGGCGCGCGGGCAGCGAAAGCGTGCTGACCAAGCTCAGCGAGTTGATGTTCATCGACGTGGTGCGCCGCTACATCGAGACATTGCCGGAACCGAGGACCGGCTGGCTGGCGGGCTTGCGCGATCCGGCGGTCGGCAAGGCGCTGGCGCTGGTCCACGCCCGGCCATCGTTCAGTTGGACCATCGAAGGTCTCGCACGGCAATGCGGGGTATCACGAAGCGTGCTCGCGGAGCGCTTCGTGCAGCTCGTCGGGGTGCCGCCCATGCACTATCTCGCCCGGTGGCGAATGCAGGTCGCCTCCGAGATGCTGAACCGCAGGAACCTGAACATGGCGGCCATCGCATCCGAGATCGGCTACGAGTCCGAGGCCGCCTTCAGCCGTTCCTTCAAGCGAACGATGGGTGTGACGCCGTCGGCCTGGCGGCAGGGCATGCGATCCGGCGGATAGAGCGGCATCAGCCGGCCGTCGCCAGCTTGGCCTCGTGCGCATCGCCGCGAGGCACTTCGGCGTTGCCGGGGCTTTCGCAAATGCATCGTCGCGAAGACGGCCGCCGGTCGTCGCCGGCGGCCGCTCGCGTCGGCGTGAGCGCAGTGCCTACTTCGGATATTTGAACTCGGGCGCGGCCTTCAGCGCTTCCTTGGTGGTGTTCATCGAGGCCAGCCACTTGTTGTCCTTGGAATCGTAGCGGACGTTGACCGACGACGGCGACACCGCGACATAATGCTCGCCCATGCCCAGGAAGCCGCCGACCGACAGGATCAGCGCGTCGATCTCGTGGTTCTTGATCGCGAGGTCGGAGATTTCGCCGATCGTCTCGTCCTTCTGATTGGTGACGGAAAGGCCCTTCAGCTTCGAGGAGAACATCTCGTCCTTCGACACGGTCGAGAACTTCGCCTCCGCAGGAGCAGCGCCGGTCGTGGTGTTCTTCGCGCTTTCCGCGGCGAAGATCGGGTTTGCGAGAACCGCGAGCGACGCGGCAATCAATGCGATTTTCTTCATCTTGTCCTCCAGTGCAGTCATTGCAAGCGCAACAATGCGAGGAGGGAACGAATGTTCCCCCGTAGCCGTTGGAGGTGTTGATCGGTATCAGGACGCCGCGCGCTGGGCGCCGGAATGGAGGCGTGCGAGCAGCGAGGCCGGCGAGTCGGTCGGCAGCAGCTCGGCGATCGTCACGGTCGGCTCGGCGCGCCGGCTGCGCCTGCCGTTCGACGTCTGCTTCATCACGCTGGAGAGCCGACGCGCGATGCCGTGTGCCGAGCGCAGATCGGTCTCGGCGAACACGACGATGACCGAGCCTCCGTGGACGGCGCCGAAATCCATCCGTCGCATCAGCCGGCTGACGATGCGCGCGCCGTCGAGCAGGAAGCGCGGGTTCGCGGCGTCGAAGGCAAACCGCGCGGCGGAGAGGCCGCCGCCCCTCGATTTCGCCTGGCCCACGGCAGCGGCGAAGTCGCGCTCGAACGCCGTCCGGGTGAGCAGGCCGCTTTGCGGATCGAGCAGGCCGCCGGCCTCGATCGCGCGCAGGCTGCGGCTCAATTGGCTCTCGAACGCCCGCTGACGGATCAGCGGCAATGCGTTGGCCGCGACGAGGGCCGGCTCGCCGCCGATCATTTCGAGATTGGGCAGATCGTGGAACGGGATGAGCTGGCCCGAGGTCGGAATGACCGGCAGGTTGCGGAAGCGCGCGTCCTCCGCGAGCACGGTGAGGAAGGCATCCTCGACGCGGGCGGTGAATCCTTCGCCGAGCACCACGCCGTCGATATCGCGGGTGTTCAGATGGCTGGCGGCGGCCTCGATCGAGAAGGCGCCGATGACCCCTGCGCGCTCGCCGAGCGCGACCGAAAGGGCAGGGAAGGCGCCGCCGCGTCCGATCAGCAGCACGGTCGCATCGCGCAACGGATCGATGTCCGGCAAATGGCCTTGTGCCTTCGGATCGTCGCCGAGGCGGCGCAGCACGGTGGCGTGCAACGCCCTGATCCGCAGCGCGGCGCGCAGGCGGGCGACCAGCCGGCCGGTATCGCCGGCTCGGGTGAACGGGATGGCGTTGGCGGGGACAACGCCATTCGGCTCGATGGCGATCAGCGGAAGATAAGGCTGCTGTCCGGCGACCGCGTAAGCAAGCGTTTCGCATTGCGGTCGGCTGGCGCCTTCCATCGCCGCGAGCACCAGCGCCGGCTGCACCTGCGCCACCGCGCGCGTGGCGTCGGCCCAGCTCGAGTCGATGACGGGGAACAGTCCGGCTTCGTCGAAGGCGGCCGCAAATGGCGGCCGTGCATGGTTGGACACGACCAGGACCGGGCCTTGCTGCGACATTTGACGAACTCGGAATCGACGCGACCGACGAAGGAAGTATGAAATCTAGTTGGCCGACGTTAACGCCCCGTCAACGAAGGCCGGAGTCGCCACAAACTAGGCGGCGCTGCCGCGGTCGCGAAATGCCTCCACCATCAGCGGGTTCAGTCCGAGCTCGAGCAGCGCCTCGCGGGCGCGGGCGTTGTCCTGGGCCCGCCCTGCCAGGCGATGACCACTCAGCCGATCCGGGAGCGCCGTCAGCAGCGCGCCCTGTCCGAGCCTGCGGCCCCATTCCTGCAGATCGGCGGCAAGGAAGCGGTAGCCGCCGACCGCCATGATGCCTGACGGCGGCGAGGTGATGGAGATCGCGCCGGTCGAGCGGTCGAGCCGTGCCGCATATTCGGTATCGACATAATCGCGCGGCGCCTGCGCCGTCATGGAGTCGCTCGGAGGCGGCGGCGCATAGGGCGCGATCACCACCATCGGTCCGCGCAGCGCGAGCGTTCCCTTCGGCGTCAGCAGGATCTCGCCCGAGATCGACGAGCCCGGCATCTCGCGCGGCGCGCCGTGCAGCCCCGGCTTGACGAGGGCGGGCGCGCCATTGTCGCCGCGCCGCGCCGCGAACAGCCCGGCCTCGCCGAACAGATAGGCGTCGGTCAGCGATGCCTGCGACGCCGTCCAGTTCTGGCTGGAGCCGACCTGCTCCGGCGCCCGCCACATCGCGATGACGTTGCGCAGGCTCGGCAGCCGTTCCGAGAGTCCGGCCTCGTCGAGCCGCAACACCAGTTGGGCAGGCGCGATCAGCGTGTCGCAGGCGAGCTCGTTGATCTGCGCTTCGAGCACGTCTCCCTCGAACGGATGATGCGGCACCAGCGCACCACCCGACAGGAGCCACACCCCGATCGATCCGGCGAGGCCGGCGAAGGAGGAGGGCGCGAACGCCGACATGATGGTCGCGCTGGCGGGGACGTCGCTTTCGAGCGACAGCGCGAGCCCGCCCGCGATCAGGCTGAGATGCGTGCGCGGCACGGCGCGAAAGCCTTCGGCCGTCACGTCGAAGGTGATGATCGCCGCCTTGCGTCCGTCCTGGATGATGGCGCGCGCCGATGTCGACGGCCTCGCCAACGCCTGGTCGAGCGACGCCATGCCCTCGGGCAGCTCGCCGCCGAAGCCGCAGACATGGCGGATGGAGAACGCCTCCGCAGCGGCGTTCATGGCGATGTCGGCGTGAACGACGCCGTCGATCCGGCCCGACGTCACGATCGCCCGCGCGCTGGTGCGGTTGAGCGCGGCCACGAGCTCGGCCTGGCGCCACAACAGCGGGAACACGGCGACCACGAGGCCGGCGCGATGCGCCGCCAGCACGGTCAGCATGAACTCGATCGTGTTGGGCAGTTGCACCGCGATCACCGAATGGGTCGGCAGCCCCGCGTCGATGAAGTGGGCCGCCAGCGCCGAGATCGCGCGGTCGGCTTCGGCATAGGTCAGGCGCTGCGGCGGCTGACCGGTGACGCGCTGCTTGTTGCGCGGATCGACCAGCGCCGTCTCGTCCGGCTGTCGCGCCAGGATGCGCTGAAACAGTGCATCCAGCGTCGGCGATGCGTTGCTCTGGTTCACCTTAAGACCTGTCCTTGCTGCGAAGCGCCCTCGTGCTCCGGTCAGTTGGCCTGCCGCCGCCACCAGCTCTCCGGCAGGTGTCCAGCCAGCGGGGTGGTGCCAGGCCGTTCTATCCGATTCCAGCGCCCAATCCATTGCTCTCCCATATTGAAAACCGGAATGGCGTAGTAGCCGGACATCAGGACCCGGTCGAGCGCGCGGACTGCCGCGACGAAGCCGTCATGGTCGCGCGCGGCCAATAGTTCCCGGATCATGGCGTCGATCGCGGGGGCCTTGGCGCCCATGTAGTTCCGCGTGCCCGACGTGTCGGCCGCCGCCGTTCCCCAGTAGAAGTACTGCTCATTGCCGGGCGACAGCGACTGGTCCCAGCGGTTCTGGAGCATGTCGAAATCGTAGACGAGGCGCCGCTGATCGAACTGCACGCTATCGACATTGCGGATGTTGGCCTCGATGCCGGCGCGCTTGAGATGCTGGGCGAAGGCCAGCGCGATCCGCTCCTGGTCGCGGGTGGACACCAAGAGCTCGAAGCGGAGTGGCGCGCCGGTCGACTTCTGCCGCAGCACGCCGCCTTCGAGCTCGTAGCCGGCCTGTGACAGCAGCGTCAGCGCGGCGCGCAGCGTGGCGCGGTCGCGGCCCGAGCCGTCGGTCGTGGGAAGACGATAGCTGCCGTCGAGAATGTCGGGCGCAACGTCGGCCGCAAATGGCGCGAGCAGCTCGCGCTCGCGCGGGCTCGCCGGCCGCGCATAGGCCGACAATTCGGAGCCCGCGAAGTAGCCGCCGTCGTGCGCGTAGAGGCCGAAGAAATAATTGCGGTTGATCCATTCGAAATCGAACAGTTGCGTCACCGCCTGCCGCACGCGGATGTCGGCAAAGACCGGGCGGCGGGTGTTGAACACCAGGAATTCCGAGGGCCGCGGCATGCCCGTCCTGATGGCGTCGCGGATCACGTCGCCGTTTCTCGCCGCAGGAAAATCAAACCCTTCATGCCAGCGCAGCGGCTCGGTCTCGGTATAGAAGTCGCACAGGCCGCGTTTGAACGCCTCGAACAGGCTGTTGCCGTCGCGATAATAATCGTACCTGATCTCGTCGAAGTTCCACAATCCCCGGTTGATCGGCAGATCGCGGCCCCAATAGTTTGGATCTTTCGTGAAGGTCACGCTGGCGCCCGGCTTCACTGCGCCGACGCGATAGGGGCCGGTGCCGAGGGGCGCGGTGAGCGACGTCTGCTCGAACGTCGCCGCGTCGGTGGCATGCTTGGGCAACACCGGCATCAAGGCGAGGATCAGCGGCAGCTCGCGGTCGTTGGCGCCCGCAAGGTCGAAGCGCACGGTCAGCGGATCGAGCGCGTCGGCTCTTGCAACTTTCGAATAATACTCGTGGTGGTTGGGGCGGCCGTGGTCCCGCAACAGTGCCCAGGAAAACAGCACATCCTCCGCGAGCACTGGTACGCCGTCGGAAAAATGCGCGCGGGGGTCGAGGTGGAAGGTGACGAAATCGCGCGCGTCGTCGGTCTCGACGCTCCTTGCGAGCAGGCCGTAGAGCGTGAAAGGCTCGTCCTCGGCGCGCGCCATCAGGGTTTCGACGACATAGCCGCGCTCGAAATTGTAGGGCCTCACCTGCTGCACGGGGATGCCGCGCACGATCATCGGGTTGAGGCTGTCGAAAGAGCCGAGCATTCCCCAGACGAGCTGTCCGCCCTTGGGCGCATCGGCGTTGAAGTAGGGCAGCTGCGAGAAATCGGCCGGCAGCGCCGGCGCGCCGTGCATGGCGAGCGCGTTCGTTTCCGCCGCGTAAAGCAATTCCGCGCGGCCCGTCAGCGCCAGCAAGATCGTGAATGCGATCCGAATCCAGGCGCGCACCCGCCTGACGACTGACATGAAGGTGTGTGAATTTGATTCGCCGCGGCTCACCTGTGACTCCTAGCATACAGCTCGCAGCATACAGCGCACGGCAAGCAGATTTGGCGCTGCTGAGGATGCCGTCGGCATTGATCTTTCCGTCCGCCCCTGTATGAAGGCACCCGATTGAGGCGGGCGCGATAACGGTCACGTAACTGCCTCAATTCACCAAGAGACAGCCGCGCGAACGGCTAGGTCAGGCGCCACCGGGGGGTTCGGGCGCCCCCCGTTCAGAAAGGGTTTTCCGCAATGTTTTTCCGTATCTTGGCCGCGTCGGTCGGGCCGCGAGGCCGACTTCTCGCCTTGCTGGCGGCAACCGCGCTGGCTGCTGTTCCGTTTGGCCACGACGCCCACGCCCAGGCGCCGGCCGCGCCGAAGGCGAAGGCGCCCGCGCCGAAGGCTGCGCCAGCCGCGCCACGAGGCCCGAGCGCCCAGGCGCCGGCTGGTCAGGAGCAGGCCCAGCAGGCCCCTGCCGGCGGCGGCCAGCCGCCACCGGACCAGCAGGTTCAGCTCATCTATGCGCCGTGGACGAAGTTCTGCCTGAAGGGACAGGACGCCAACGCCAAGCAGGTCTGCTTCACCGGCAAGGACGGCCGCATCGAGTCCGGACAGCCGGTCGTGGCTGCCGTCATCATCGAACCCGAAGGCGATCCGAAGAAGATCCTGCGCGTGACGTTGCCGCTCGGCATGCAACTCGTTCATGGAACCCGGATCATCGTCGACAGCAATCAGCCACTGCAGAGCCCCTATGTGATCTGCTTTGCCAATGGCTGCATGTCCGATTACGAAGCCAGCCCGGACCTGCTCGCGAACATGAAGAAGGGGCAGAACCTGGTGATCCAGGCGATCAATGCCAATGGTGCGGCGCTTACGCTGCCGCTGCCGCTGCAGGAGAGCAACGGCGCAAGCTTCGCGAAGGCCTATGACGGTCCTCCGACCGACCCGAAGGTGTTCGAGGAGACCCAGAAGAAGTTGCAGGAGGAACTGCAGAAGCGCGCCGAGGAAGCGCGCAAGAAGCTGGAGGCGACCCAGGGGCAGCAGCCGGCCGCCGCGCCCTCGAGGTGATCTGATCGCGCTTTTCAAATGGCAAAAAAGGCGCTCGCAGCGAGCGCCTTTTTCGTCAGTGCCGTCTTCGCGAGTGGCGTCGGTCTCGTGCGTGAAGCCTGGTTCTCCCGCGCGGTCGACGTGAGCGCGATCAATTCAGCGAAGGATTGCGCGGGCGGTAGCCGCCGGACTTGTCCTTCACGAAGATCTCGGCAACCTGCGAATGCCGGATCGGTTCGCCGGACTCGTCGGGCAGCAGGTTCTGCTCTGAGACATAGGCGACATATTCGGTTTCCGAATTCTCGGCCAGCAGATGATAAAATGGCTGATCCTTGTGAGGGCGCATCTCCTCCGGGATCGACAGCCACCATTCCTCGGTGTTGTTGAATTCCGGATCGATGTCGAAAATGACGCCCCGGAACGAGAAGATCCGGTGGCGCACGATCTGGCCGATCTGGAACTTGGCGGTTCGCGCTTTGATCATTTTAGTCGAATAGACCACAATGTCGGGCAGCGCTAGTGCCCGTTTCCGCCGGCCTTGATCCGCTATGGCAACACCGTCTGCTTAACCCTTGGAGTGACAGCGGTTTGAAGGAACTCCAGTACGCCAAAAATCGCACCATGGTATGAGTTCCTGCAGGCATCTCCATGCCGCTCGCGCGCGTCCTTATGAACGGCGCACCGAGCGCGGTCGCCACGAGGGAGCCAGGCCCTCGCGCATCGCCATGCGACGGATCGGACCGACCGAGCCGATCAGATGCAGCCCCATCGCCCGCAGCGACTGCATTGGCAACAGGTCCTGAAGCAGGGATTGGTTTGCCAGATCAATGGCGAAGGTGCGGCTCAGGATGTCCGGTCGGCGCGCCCAGTCGTAGCGCCGCAGCACCATTGGGGAACCAGGGTCCTCGCCCGCAGCGAGGCTGTCGTGCACGAAACGGCTGATGTCGGCGGCATCGCGCAATCCCATGTTCAACCCCTGCGCGCCGATCGGCGGCACGACATGAGCAGCCTCGCCGACGAGCGCGATCCGATGTCGCGCGAACTGTGTCGGTTGCTCGATCGACAGCGGAAACTGGTGACGGCCAGCTTCGACCGTGACGCGGCCGAAGATCGAATGCGACTGTTGTTCGGCAGCCTCCGACAGGGCTGCATCGTCGAGTGAGCACAGCCGCTCGGCCTCGGCCGGTCGCGCCACCCATACGACGCTGCAGCGCTCGCCCGGCAACGGCACGAACACGCAAGGGCCTTGCGGCGTGTGAAATTCGGTCGAGACGTTGCGATGCGGCCGCGTGTGATGAATGTTGAAGGTCAGCGCCGCCTGATCGAGTTGACGCCGCCTCACTTCGATGGAACCCGCCTCACGGCACAGCGAATGCCGCCCGTCCGCGCCGACGACGAGGCGGGCGCCGAGCGTCTGTCCGCTCGCGGTGCGGATGTCGACCGCCGCATCGCTGGGTGTCACGGTCTCGGCTTCATCGTCGAACCGGGTGAGGTTCGCGAGCCCTGCCACACGGTGTTCGAGCGCCGCCACCAGGAGTCGGTTCTCGATATTGTAGCCGAAGGCATCGAGGCCGATTTCGGTGCAAGCGAACCGTACCTCGGGCGCCCGGATCAGCCGGCCGGTATCGTCGACCAGCCGCATCACTTCGAGCGGGGCCGCCGCGCCTTCGCAGGCGGACCAGACATCGAGGCTCCGGAGAAAATCGACGGAGGCGCCCAATAGCGCCGTGGTGCGATTGTCGGCGTAGGGTGCGCGCCGCGCAACCAGCGCCGTGCGAGCACCTGCTTGCGCGAGCGCGATCGCCGCCGAAAGCCCGGCCGGGCCACCGCCAATCACCGCGACGTCGAAGGCATCGGATCGCTGGTCCATGATGGAACAATCGGTATCTTCCGCGGCTTTTTCAAGTCCCGCGGCATTTTCCCGCGATGTACAAATCCATGCGATTCCTGATAGCAGTTCCCTGCGATGGATCAGCCCAATCAAGGAAACGGGGTGGAGGCGAGGCCCGCCGCGCGCGCCGCGGCCTTCTCCGTGCACGTCTTCACCGCGCTCGGCGCGGGCGTTGCCTTGCTCGCCATGCTGGAAGCCGTGCGCGAGCACTGGGTCGGCATGTTCTGGTGGCTTGGTGCTGCGCTCGTCATCGATGCGATCGATGGGCCTTTGGCGCGGCGTCTGGACGTCGTGCGCTTGCAACCGAACTGGTCCGGCGACGTGCTCGACCTCGTCGTCGACTTCGTCACCTATGTCTTCGTGCCGGCCTATGCCGTCACCGCGAGCGGACTGCTGCTGCCGCTCGCGGCCCCGCTGCTCGGCATCGGCATCGCCGTCTCCGGCGCACTCTACTTCGCGGATCGCCGCATGAAGGGGTCGGATAACCACTTCCGCGGCTTTCCGGGTCTGTGGAACGTGGCGGCCTTCTACCTGTTCCTGCTGCAGTGGCCGCCGGCGCTGTCGAGCCTCGCCATAGCGCTGCTGATTGCCGCGACCTTCCTGCCGTTCCACGTGCTGCATCCGGTACGCACGGTGCGGCTGCGCCCTCTCACGTTGGCACTGATCGCTTTGTGGGGCGTGCTGCTCGTCTATACGCTCATCAACGATTTCGACGTCGCTTTCCCCGTCAAGGCCGCCCTGTGTGGCATCGCGCTCTACGTCGCGATGGTGGATTCGGCGATCCGGCTGCTGCGGTCGATCAAGCAATGATTGAATTGGTCTCGAGCGCGGAAGCCTGGGCGGCGCTGTTGACGCTGACGGCGCTCGAGATCGTGCTCGGCATCGACAACGTCATCTTCCTGTCGGTGATCGTCTCGCGCATCCCGCCGAAGCAGGCCAAGCGCGCGCGGCAGATCGGCCTGGCGCTGGCGCTGGTTTTCCGCATTCTGCTCCTGAGCCTGCTGGTATGGCTGATCGGCCTGACGCAGGATGTCTTCAGCGTGCGCGGCAGCTCGTTCTCGTGGCGCGACCTGATCCTGATCGGCGGCGGGCTGTTCCTGATCGGCAAGGCCACCCACGAGATTCACGGCGAGGTGGAGGGCGGCGAGGAGGCGACCGCCGGTGCCGCGTCGGCCAGCGCGTTCGTTCTGGTGATCATGCAGATCATCGTGATCGACATGGTGTTCTCGCTCGACTCGATCATCACCGCGATCGGCATGGCACAGGATCTGGCCATCATGGTCGCGGCCGTCGTGATCGCGTGCGTGATCATGTATGTCTCATCCGGACCGGTCGCGCGGTTCGTGGCGGCGCACCCAACCACGAAAATGCTGGCGCTGGCGTTTCTGGTGCTGATCGGGGTCGCGCTGGTCGCCGACGGATTCAAGTTCCACATTCCGCGCGGCTACATCTATTTCGCGATCGCGTTCTCGGCGGCGGTCGAGCTCTTCAACGTGATGGCGCGGCGCAACCGCCAAAGATCAGCCGACTGACCGAGCGGGCGCCGTCGGAGCTGCTCAAGTTGACAAGGCGGGCTCAATGGCTTTCGTTTGAAGCTGGGCAATTTCCCGGAGAATCGAGATGGTCAAGGCCGTGCGCGTGCACAGGGTAGGGGGACCGGAAGCGCTGGTCTACGAGCCGATCGACCTGCCCGCCCCGGGGCCGGGCGAAGTGCGCGTCCGCCAGCACGCGGTGGGCCTCAACTTCATCGACGTCTATTACCGCAACGGGCTCTACAAGGCGCCGGGGCTGCCGTTCATCGCCGGCAACGAGGCCTCGGGCGAGGTGGTCGCGGTCGGACCCGGCGTGACCCATTTTCATCCCGGCGATCGCGTCGCCTATTACCACAACCTCGGCGCCTACGCGACCGAGCGCAACATCCCCTGGGACAAGCTCGTCAAGCTGCCCGACCACATTACCTACGAGCAGGGCGCCGTGCTGATGCTCAAGGGGCTCACGGTCTGGTACCTGCTGCACAAGACGTTCCGGGTCGAGCCGCATCATCGCGTGCTGATCCATGCCGCGGCCGGGGGCATCGGCCTGCTCGCCTGCCAGTGGGCGAGCGCGCTCGGCGCGCATGTCATCGGCACCGTCGGCTCGAAGGCGAAGGCGGAGCTCGCGCTCGCCAATGGCTGCGACCACGTCATCCTCTACAACGAGGAGGATTTCGTCGCGCGGGTGAAGCAGATCAGCCGCAACGAGCTCTGCGACGTCGTCTATGACGGCGTCGGCAAGAGCACCTTTCCCGGCTCGCTGTCCTGCCTGAAGCCGCGCGGCCTGTTCGTCAGCTTCGGCAATGCCTCAGGACCGGTGCCGCCGTTCGCGATCGCCGAGCTCAACAATCACGGCTCGCTGTTTGCAACGAGGCCGAAGCTCAACGACTATATCGGCACCCGCAAGGAATTGCTCGAAGGCGCCGACACGCTGTTCTCCGCTGTCATCTCCGGCATGCTGCACATTCCCATCAATCACGCCTATGCGCTGAAGGATGCGGCGAAGGCGCATATCGACCTGGAGAGCCGCAGCACCACCGGGGCTTCGATCCTGAAGCCGTAGAGGAGTTCACTTTACGTCAGTTGATCCGCTGGCCCGTGATCTCCCAGGGCCCCGGATTGAGCACCAACCCCGTCGCCTTGCCGTCGCCGTCTTCCAGAAAGGCCAGCCTTGTGTGGTCGCCGCCGTCGACGAGGAACTCGCGGCTCGACAGCGGGACGACCGTCATGGGAGTGCCCTTGCCAAAATCAAGCACCGGCAGAGCGCCGCTGGCCTCGACCTGGAGCTTGCCGCCCCTGACGGCGACTTGAAGATCGCTGCTGGCCCCTTTTGCCGCTCCGACCGGAGCGCGCACGATCGTCAGCTCGATGGGCGCATCCTGCCCCTTGCGCGCGATCGTCAGCGTAATCGCGGAGTGGACGGGTCCGCGCATCTTCTCGATCGCTGTGCTCAGGGTCATGCCATGCGTCGTCTCACCGTCGAGATGGGTGATGACGTCATTGGCCATAACTCCCGCGCGGGCGGCAGGCGCGTAAGGCACCGGCGAAACGACCTTGAGGAGACCGTTCTGCATCGCGATCTCGATGCCCAGGCCGCCGAACGGCCCCTGCTTGTCGCGCGAGCTGGATGATGGGAACGTGTAGGTGCCTTCCAACGCCGCAAGCGCGGATCGATCGATCGCCACGGGCGCGTTTGCCGGTGCCGGCTCGTCAATATGGGGAACGAGGAGGGCGCCATAGGTCAGATTGCGGAACGTCGGATTGAACTGGTTGGCCTTGTTCGGCACGACCTGGATGAGCTGCATCGCGATCAACTGCTCTGCCGGATCGACCCAGAAATAGGTGCCCCAGACCCCGCTCCCATAGAAGCTGCCGACCGATCCGGGCACCACGCTCCAGGTGGCATCGCTGCGGATCCCGAAGCCGAGCCCGAAGGTCGAACCGTTGGCAAAGCGGATGCCCTGTGGCAGCGCATTCGTGGTCATCCGGTGGACAGTGGCGGGCGACAGGATGCGCACCCCGTCGAGTTCGCCGTCGTTGAGCATCATCTGGCAGAACCGCAGATAGTCGCTGGCGGTCGACACCAGCCCGCCGCCGCCCGAAAACAGCGTGGTCGGTTTGGTGACGTCCCGGTCCGGAAGCATCAGCGCGCCGGCCGGCGGGTCGATCAGGCGGGCGAGCTTCGCCGGCGGCACCCAGAACCCGGTGTCGACCATGCCGAGCGGCTTGAACAGGCGCTGATCGAGAAACTGATCCAGCGGCTGCCCGGAAGCGACCTCGATGACGCGTCCGAGAACGTCGGCGCTGTGGCCATATTCGAAGGCTTCACCCGGCTGATGGACGAGCGGAAGCCGCGACAGGCGGGATACGAAATCCTTCAGCGTGCCGTCGCGTGCCAAGCCCGCATCGTACAGTCTGCTGTCGCGATAGAGCTTGTAGACGGCCGTGTCGCCGCGATCGTAGTAGGTGAGGCCGGATGTATGCCGCAGCAGATCCTCGACGGTCATCGGGCGTTTCTGCGGCTCGAGCATGAGCCTGCTCTGTCCGCTCGCCGGGTCCGTCGTCTCGACGGCGACCATCATGTCCCTGAGCTCGGGAAGATACCGATACACAGAGGCTGCGAGATCGAGCTTGCCCTCTTCGACCAGCATCATGGCGGCGACGCTCGTGACCGGCTTGGTCATCGAGGCGATCCAGAAGATCGCGTCGGGTTGCAGCGGGATCGTCTTCGCATTGTCGCGATAGCCGACGGCGTGCAGATAGGCCACCTTGCCGTTTCGCGCGATCGCGGCAACAGCGCCCGAGAAGGCGCCGGCATCGACCTGCGCCTGCTGCCAGGCCGCGATCCGCGCCAGCCGCGGCGACGAGAAGCCGAGGGCTTCCGGGCTGCTCACTGCTGCCGTGTCGTAGGCCAAAGCCCGCCACATGCCGAGTGCGGCAGCGAGGACGAACATTGGGGCCGTGAGTGCCCAACGCGATTTGGGAATGTTGCGCGAGACGAGACTGAGCATGAGGTCTTTCCCTATCAGCAGCCAAAGCGCTGCCTTTGACGGCGACGCGTTTTCGAAGTCCTCGAAATTCTGGAGCATTTCCGCACGATGGCGTGCCAGGAAATCCGGCGCATAGAGTCTGAGGAGAATCCCGTACACCGCCAGAGAGCGCGACCGGGTCTTCTGCGCCTTCACGTCACGCGGTCCCGAGTTGGCGCCGCGCGACGACGGCAAGACGCGACAGGCGCTCCGTTTCCGCTCGGAGCGTCGCTAGCCCGAGCGTTGTCAGCTTGTAGTAGATTCTGCGCGGATCGCGCGTGTTGCCCTTCGCCACGAGACCGGCGTCGATCATGCGGTCCAGCGAGCCATAGAGCGTTCCCGGCCCCATCTCGACGGCCCCCTCGGAGTCCGACTTGACCTGCTGCATGATGTCGTAGCCGTGCCGCTCCTGGCCGACGAGCGCGAGCAGGATGTGGAATACGGCGGGCGTCAGCGGCGCTTGGGGTGCGGCTTTGCTCATGCGAGCTACACTATATCCGTAACGGATATAGTCAAGGGACGAAACGAGGTGCGCCCGACGGAGAGAAGGGGCGCACCTCGTTGCAGCCAGAGCGAGGCGGCACCACTTTACATCCGGCTACGCCGCGGCGTTCCAGGCGAACGGCGCGTCGAGTCCCGCCGCCTCATTCAGGCCGAGCATGATGTTGAGGTTCTGCACGGCTGCGCCCGAGGCGCCCTTGCCGAGATTGTCGAGCAGCGCCACGAGCCGGGCCTGTCCGAGCTTGTCCGAGCCGAACACGTGGAGCCTCATCCGGTTGGTGCCGTTCAGGCCCTCCGGCGCCAGCGTCTGAGTAGCGGCGGCTTCCTCAGCCGTGGCAACTTCGACGAACGGCTCACCATGATAGGCGTCCGCCAGCGCGGCCTGAAGATCGGCGAGCTTCGGCTTGCCCGGCAGCGCATAGAGCGGCAGCGGCACCTCCACGATCATGCCCTGCGCGTAGCGGCCGACCGACGGCGCGAAGATCGGCGGATGATCCAGGCCCACGTGGACCTTCATCTCCGGCACGTGCTTGTGCGCCAGCGTCAGGCCGTAGATCCGATAGGGCACGTCGGTGAAATCGCCCGCCTGCTCGTCCTCGAACTCGGCGATCATCTTCCGCCCGCCGCCCGAATAGCCGGAGACCGCGTTGACCGATACCGGCCAGTCCCGCGGCACGAGGCCGGCCTGCACCAGCGGCCGCACCAGCGCGACGAAGCCGGTCGGGTAGCAGCCGGGATTGGAGACGAACCGCGCCCCGGCGATCTTCGTGCGCTGCTCCTTCGCCATTTCCGCAAAGCCATAGGCCCAGCCCTCGGCGGTGCGATAGGCGGTCGAGGCGTCGATGATGCGGACCGAGCTGGTCTCCGCGAGGCTGACGGCCTCGCGTGCGGCGTCGTCGGGAAGGCACAGGATCACCACATCGGCGGCATTGATGATGTCCTTCCGCGCCAGCGCCTCCTTGCGTCGCGCCGGATCGATCGAGATCAACTCGAGATCAGTCCGTCCGAGCAGCCGCTGCCGGATCTGCAGGCCGGTGGTTCCGGCTTCGCCGTCGATGAAGACTTTCGGGGCCATGGTTGCATTCCCTCTCGGTGTCAGGCGACCTGCCGTGCGGCGCCGGCCTTGGTCAGAATAGCATCGAGATGCTCGACCATTTGTGAAATCTCGTCCCGCGTCACGTTGAGCGCCGGCATGAACCGCAACGCGTCCGGCTGTGGCGCATTGAGCAGCAGGCCGTTGCTGAGCCCCTGCGCCACGATGGCGGCGCCGACCGGCAGCTTCAGGTCCAGCGCCAGCAACAGCCCGCGGCCCCGGACCTCGCCAAGCCCGTGGCGCGCCGACAGCTTCTGCAATTCGCTTTCCAGGAACAGGCCGCTATCGCCGACCGATTTCAGGAAATCGGGATGGCGGACCTGCTCCAGCACCGCGAAGCCGGCGGCGCACATCAACGGGTTGCCGTTGAACGTTCCGCCCTGGTCGCCATGCTCGAAGCAGGCGGCCTTCTCGGTCGCGAGCAGGGCGGCGAGCGGCACGCCGCCGCCGATTCCCTTGCCGAGCGTCATGATGTCGGGCTCGACCTCCGCGTGCTCGTAGTGGAACAGCTTGCCGGTCCGGCCCATGCCGGTCTGGATCTCGTCGACGATCAACAGCAGGCCATGAGTCTCGGTCAGCGTCCGCAGCTCCTTGAGGAATGAATCGGTCGCAGGCCACACGCCGGCTTCGCCCTGGATCGGCTCCAGCATGACCGCAATGGTGCTGGCGTTGATCAGCGCCTCGACGGAGGCGATGTCGTTGAGCCGCGCCTTGCGGAAGCCCGGCACCTTGGGTTCGAACAGCGGTTCGAACGCCTTCTTGCCCGAGGCCGACATGGTCGCGAGGGTGCGGCCATGGAAGGCGCCCTCGAAGGAGATGATCTCGAACGCGCCGTTCTTGTGCAAAGCGCCATATTTGCGCGCGAGCTTGATCGCGCCCTCATTGGCCTCGGCGCCGGAATTGGCGAAGAACACCTGGTCGAAGCAGCTCTGCTCGACCAGCGCTTGCGCGAGCTTCAGGCTGGCGTCGTTGTAGAAGGCCGGGCTCGGCGTGATCAGCCGTTTGGCCTGTGCGGCGAGCGCCGCGGCCACCGCGGGCGGCGAATGGCCGAGGCAGTTGACTGCCCAGCCCTGGATGAAGTCGAGATAGCGCTTGCCGGTATCGTCCCACAGCCAGGAGCCTTCGCCGCGCACGAACACGGTTTGCGGGCGGGCGGTGATGTCCATCAGCGCGTCATAGGGATGGATCGCGTTCGTCATGTCGAGGCTCCTGTGGGCTTGACGTAGAGGGGGACGAAAAGCAGAAAAGGCCGCTACTCCCTGGGGTAGCGGCCTTTCGAGAACTTGGCTGGTCTACTCGATCAGCGTCGTCGTCGGACATGGCGCGCCCCATCATCGTCACGGCGGTGACGACGGCAGGCGGTGCGGCGCTGGTTCCGAATGAACGTCATGGGGCGCGGCCATACAGCGTGGACGAATATCTGTCAAGCGCGCCTGTCGGTGAGATCGCGCACGAAGGCCGGTGCGGCATCTCGAACCGCGCGAGGCCGCCGGCGCGACCAGCTCGCTCGCGCGCCGCGCGCTGAGCGCCCGGGGGCCGGCCTGGCTGGCTCGGGGGCCTCCGGACCCTTACGGGGGCAGGTTGCAGTTTTACGAAACGTTCAGCCTTGATCGGTAGCGTTCGTTAACCAGCCATGGCAGGACAACGCGCTCAGGACGAGCGATGCGCAACGCAACTGTATCGATCGCCGACGAGGTCGAAGCGGCGATCGCCGCCGGCTCCACCGAGAAATGTGCGCAGACGACGAAGCAGGTCGCCGCGTTGTTCCTGGAGTCCGCGGGACGGTTCAGTCGCGAGCAGATCGAGCTGTTCGGCGATATTTTCGAGCGGCTGATCAACACCATCGAGCTTCGCGCCCTTGCCGAGGCCGGTGCGCGCATCGCCCTTGCCGAGCTGAGCACGCAGCTCGCCGGCGTCCCCCAGGCGCCGATGTCGGTCGTCCGCCGGCTCGCCAACCATGACGAAATCTCGATCGCAGGTCCCATGCTGGCCGAATCGTCGCGGCTCGGTCCGGCCGAGCTGGTCGAGATCGCGCAGCAGCGGAGCGAGCGGCATCTGCTGGCGATCGCGGGCCGCTGGTGGGTGCAGGAGATGGTGGCCGATGCCCTGCTGGCGCGCCGCTTTCCGAGCGTCAGCCGCAGGCTCATGGACAATCCAGGGGCGCGCGTCTCCGCGGCGGGCTTTGCGATGATCGTGTCTCAGGCGATCGGTGATCCCGAGCTCGCGGTTGCGACCGGAATACGGGCGGATCTGCCGGCAAGCCTGCGCGCGCAACTGGTGCAGCACGCGACCGAGGCGGTGAGGGATCGGCTGCTGGCACGCGCGCCGCCGCATCTGGTCGAGGAAATCCGCGCCGCGATCGCCACAGCCGCGGCCGGCGTCGACCGCGAAATGTCGCGGTCACGGGATTTCGCCGGCGCGAGGCTGTTGCTGGCGCGCCTGAAGAAGGAGGGCGGACTGAGCGAGGCGGTTCTGGTGCGCCTTGCGCGACAGAAGAAATATGAGGAGACCATCGTCGTCCTCGCCGAATTGTCGCGGGCGAGCGTGGAGGTCGTGCGGCCGCTGATGCAGAGCCTGCGCAGCGACGGCATCCTGGTCCCCTGCAAGGTGGCGGGCCTGAGCTGGGAAACCGTCTGCGCGGTGCTGGATTGCCGGTTCTCGACCGGCGTCACGGCGCCCGACGAGCTTGCCAAGCTCAGGCGGCATTTCGGCGAGCTGACGCGGGCGGAGGCGCAACGCGCGCTCAGGCTCTGGATGGCGCGCGCCAATCCGGCGGCGCCGAACGTCAATTAAAATCCTGCAACGCTGCCGTGCAGGTCGTAGGCGTCGGCCCGCTCGATCTTCGCCGTGACGATCTCGCCGACCCGTAACGGCCGGCGGCTCGACAGGTACACGGTCCCGTCGATGTCGGGCGCGTCCGCCTTCGAGCGGCCTTTTGCCACCGTCGGACCGACCTCGTCGATGATCACCTGCTGGCGGGTGCCGACCTTGCGCTTCAGGCGCCGCGCCGAAATCTGCTGCTGATGCGCCATCAGCGCGTCGTAACGCGCCTGCTTGAGCTCGTCGGACACGGCATGGCCGAGCGCGTTCGACGCCGCGCCCGCGACGGGTTCGTATTTGAAGCAGCCGAGGCGGTCGATCTCGGCCTCGCCCAGCCAATCCAGCAGGTGCTGAAAATCGTGGTCGGTCTCGCCGGGGAAGCCGACGATGAAGGTCGAGCGCAGGGTCAGCTCCGGACATTGCGCGCGCCAGCGCGCGATCCGCTCCAGCGTCCTGTCCTGCGCGGCGGGGCGCTTCATCGCCTTCAGGACGTCGGGGCTCGCATGCTGGAAGGGGATGTCGAGATAGGGCAGCACCTTGCCGTCCGCCATCAGGCCGATGACCTCGTCGACATGGGGATAGGGATAGACATAGTGCAGCCGGACCCAGGCACCGAGCTCGCCGAGCTCACGCGCCAGGTCGACGAATTTGGCGCGGACCTCGCGATCCTGCCACCGGCTCGCGGCATATCTGAGATCGACGCCGTAGGCCGAGGTATCCTGCGAGATGACCAGCAGCTCCTTGACCCCGGCCGTGACCAGCCGCTCCGCCTCGCGCAGCACGTCGGCTGCCGGGCGCGACACCAGGTCGCCGCGGAGTTTTGGAATGATGCAGAAGCTGCAGCGGTTGTTGCAGCCTTCGGAAATCTTCAAGTACGCATAATGCCGCGGTGTCAGCTTGATGCCCTGTGGCGGCACCAGGTCGAGATGCGGGTTGTGTGCCGGCGGCAGCGCGCGGTGCACGGCTTCGAGCACGCTTTCATATTGCTGCGGCCCGGTGATCGAGAGCACGCCCGGATAGGCCGTTTCGATCTGCTCGGGCTCGGCGCCCATGCAGCCGGTGACGATCACCTTGCCGTTCTCGGCCATCGCCTCGCCGATGGCGGTCAGCGATTCCTGCTTGGCGCTGTCGAGGAAGCCGCAGGTGTTGACGATGACGAGATCGGCGCCGTCGTGCTTGCGCGCGAGCTCATAGCCCTCGGCGCGAAGGCGGGTGATGATTCGTTCGGAATCCACCAGCGCCTTGGGGCACCCGAGCGAAACGAAGCTGACTTTTGGGGCGGCAGCCTGCTGCATATCTGATCTGGCCGATTGATGGCCGTGAGCTAGTCTGAATTGCCCAAATTTACAAGGCTTCATGCTGGCCGATCGCGTGCTAAACCTTCGCGCCGGAAGACGAGTGATCGATGACCGCCGAGCAGTCGCCCAAGATCGTCATTGTCGACGAAAGCCCGATCCGGGCCGCCATCCTCCGGGAGGGGCTGGAGGAGGCGGGCTATACCGGCGTCGTGCATCTCAGCGAGATGCAGAGCCTGCTGGCGCGCATCTATGCGCTCGACCCTGATATCATCCTGATCGACCTGGAGAACCCGAGCCGCGACATCCTGGAGCAGATGTTCCAGGTCAGCCGCGCGGTGCGGCGGCCGATCGCCATGTTCGTCGACCAGAGCGATGCGGCCTCGATCCAGGCGTCCGTCGATGCGGGCGTCTCCGCCTACATCGTCGACGGGCTGAAGAAGGAGCGCATCAAGCCGATCCTCGACCTCTGCGTGTCGCGCTTCAATGCGTTCGCCAAGCTGCAGGATGAGCTCGACCGCACCAAGTCGGCGCTCGAGGAGCGCAAGGTGATCGACCGCGCCAAGGGAATCCTGATGAAGGTGAAAGGCCTCACCGAGGAGGAGGCCTATGTGCTGATGCGCTCCACCGCGATGCGCGAGAAGAAGAAGATCGGTGAGATCGCGCAGTCGATCCTGACCGCGTCGGAGCTGTTGAAATGACCACGCCCCTGCATATCGGCTTCATTCCGCTGGTTGATGCGGCGGCGCTGATTGTGGCGGCCGACAAGGGGTTCACCGCGGCCGAAGGGCTCGATGTCACGCTGGTGCGGGAAGTGTCGTGGTCGAACGTCCGCGACAAGCTCAACATCGGCCTGTTCGACGCCGCTCATCTGCTGGCGCCGGTGGCGATCGCCTCGAGTCTCGGGATCGGCCATGTCAAGGTGCCGATCGCCGCGCCCTTCAGTCTCGGCATCAACGGTAACGCGATCACGGTCTCGCCGACGCTGCATGCGGCGATCATGGCGGAGCTCGAGGGCGACCGCTTCGATCCGATGGCAACCGCGCTGGCGCTGGCACGCGTCGTCGCCGCGCGGCGCAAGCACGGCGCCGAGCCCTTGACGTTTGCGATGACCTTCCCGTTCTCGACCCACAACTACCAGCTCCGGTTCTGGATGGCGGCCGGCGGCGTCGATCCGGACGAGGACGTGCGGCTCGTGGTGCTGCCGCCGCCCTTCATGGCGGACAGCCTCGCCAACGGCCAGGTCGACGCGTTCTGCGTCGGCGCGCCCTGGAACTCCATTGCGGTGGATCGCGGCGCCGGCCACATCCTGCACTTCGTGTCGGACATCCTGGTGCACGCCGCGGAGAAGGTGCTGGCGGTTCGCCAAAGCTGGGCGGACCGCCATCCGCAGGTGCTCAACGGCCTGGTCCGCGCGGTGGCACGGGCCGCCGATTTCATCGCACAGCCGGAAAACCGCGCCGAGGTGGCGCAGCTGCTGGCCCATCCGGATCGGGTCGGCGTCGATGCGGAAATCGTGCAGCGGACCCTCGATGGGCGGTTGAGGATCTCCCCCGATGGCACGATGCGCGAGAGCAGCCGCTATCTGCTGCTCGGGAAAAAGCAGGCGACACGCCCCGATCCCGCCCAGGCCGCCTGGCTCTATGCGCAGATGGTGCGCTGGCGCCAGACCCCGTACAGCGCCGCCGCCCTTGAAACCGCCACGGCCGTGTTCCGGCCCGACCTCTACGAAGCCGCATTGGGGGGCGGGGGTGGCGCGGCCGTGGAGGCAAGCGGGGCCGTCGGGGCATTCGCAGGTCCGGCGTTCGATCCCGCCAACATCGCGGGCTACCTGGCCGACTTCGACATCCCGCGGCGCGTCTGATCGCAAATTAGGCACCGCCATAGCGTGCATAGAATTAGGGCTCATGCCTTCGGAAAAGGCATGAATGATCCCTCATTTGATGCGGTGCAATACGTCTAATATGTTGAAATCGTTGCCATTGGTGCAGCGCGCCAAACTGGCACATCTCTTGAATGGAGTGAACCAGGCCAGCCGCCGGTGATGCCCGCTGGCCCATCCAAGATGGATATCCGCAGCAACGAGGCTGTCCGGATCGCCCGCGTGAAGCGGGTGGTGCTCGTACCCCCTTTTTCCTCGTTGGCCCGCGCGACGCGCGTGGCGCTGGAGTTTTGACATGGATCCCGCAACCCCGATCGACATCAAACCCGCCGTGCAGACTCCCGCAAGCTAGGGCGCGACCGGCATCATGAAACTGGAAACGCTTTCCGTCGATTTCACCGACGAGCAGAAACGCTATCTCGAAGGCTTTGCCGCAGGCATGCAGGTGCTGCGCTCCGGCCGAGGTCTTGGCGGCAGCAGCGCCGGCAGCACGAAGAGCGAGCCGAATGGGCCCGACGCGGCGCACATTAAGGCGCAGGACAAGGTGCTGGCCGCAGGCAAGAAGCTCGCCGACCAGGAGAAGTTCAAACGCGAGGAGCATCCGTTCGACGCCTATGAGCGGCTGAAGCAGCAGGCGCGTGACAATGCAAAACCGTCGGCCGCCGACAATTTCCGCTGGCGCTATTTCGGCCTGTTCCACGTCGCGCCGGCGCAGGATTCCTACATGTGCCGCCTGCGGATTCCGAACGGCATCCTCAAGCACTGGCAGCTTTCGGGCCTCGCCGATCTCGCCGAGCGGCTGTGCGGGCCCTACAGCCACGTCACCACCCGCGCCAATCTGCAATTGCGGGAAATTGCCCCCAAGCATGCCATCGAACTGATCGAGGGCATCCAGGAGCTCGGCCTGTGCTCGCGCGGCTCGGGCGCCGACAACATCCGCAACGTCACGGGCACGCCGACTGCCGGCATCGATCCGCAGGAGCTGTTGGACACGCGGCGCTACGCCCGTGAGTGGCACCACCACATCCTCAACGACCGCTCGCTCTATGGCCTGCCGCGCAAGTTCAACGTCGCCTTCGACGGCGCCGGCTGCATCGCGGTGCTGGAGGAGACCAACGACATCGCGTTCTCCGCGGTCGAGGTGAAGGACGGCTTTGGCGCCGAGCCCGGCGTGTGGTTTCGCCTCGGTATCGGCGGCATCACCGGTCACCGCGATTTTGCGCGCGAGACCGGGATCATCGTCAAGCCGGAGCACGCGACCCAAGTGGCGGATGCCATCGTGCGCGTGTTCATCGAGACCGGCGACCGCACCAACCGCCTCAAGGCGCGGTTGAAATACGTGCTCGACGGCATGGGCGTCGAGAAGTTCATGGCAGCGGTCGAGGAGCGGTTCGGCAGGAAGCTCGTGCGCGTGCCGGCCGCGGCCGTTGCGCCGCGGCCTGTCTTCGACCGCATGGCCCATATCGGCGTGCACAAGCAGAAGCAGGCCGGCCTGAACTGGATCGGCGTGACGCTGCCGGTCGGCAAGCTCGACAGCGAGCAGATGCGTGGGCTCGCGAAAATCGCAGCCGATCTCGGCGATGGCGCGATCCGGCTGACGGTGTGGCAGAACCTGCTGATCTCGGGCGTGCGCGACGAGAATGTGGCGCTGGCGAGTGCCGCGATCGAGAGGCTTGGACTTGGCGTGACGGCCTCGCAAATCCGCGCCGGGCTCGTCGCCTGCACCGGCAATGCCGGCTGCAAGTTCGCGGCGTCCGACACCAAGCGGCATGCCGCCGAGATCGGTGACTGGTGCGAGGGGCGCGTTGCAATCGACACGCCGCTCAACATCCATCTCACCGGCTGCCACCATTCCTGCGCCCAGCACTACATCAGCGATATCGGCCTGATCGCCGCGAAGGTCCCGGTCGGCGAGACTGACGACACGGTCGAGGGCTATCACCTGTTCGCCGGCGGCGGTTTCGGGCCTCAGGCCGAGATCGGTCAGGAGGTCTTTCACGACCTCAAGGCCGAAGACGCGCCGCAGACCGTGGAGAGGCTGCTCAAGGCCTATCTGGCCCATCGTGCCTCGCCGGACGAAACCTTTCTCGCCTTTGCCCGCCGCCACGACGGCGAAACGCTGCGCAAGCTTGCGGATGCGGAGACGTCGTCATGAACCAGATCACACCGCCACCCCGAATCGAGATCATTCCCGCCAACGCGCCGTTCTCGGACGCGCAGCGCTCCTGGCTCAACGGCTTCTTCGCAAGCCTCCTGACCACCGAGATCGCGGTGCCGTTATCGGCGGAGCAGGGTGCCGCCCTGCTGCCAGGTGCGGCCGGCGACGGCGATGACGGCGAGGCGCCGTGGCATGACCAGACCTTGCCGATCGCCGAACGCATGAAGCTCGCCGACGGCCGGCCCCTGCGGCGGCGGATGATGGCGGCGATGGCGCAGCAGGATTGCGGGCAGTGCGGCTACAATTGTCACGACTACTCGGAAGCGATCGCGGGCCGGAGCGAGGCCCGGCTCAATCTCTGCGTCCCCGGCGGCAAGGAAACCGCGCGGATGCTGAAGGCGCTGCACGAGGAGCTCGACAAGGCGCCCGCCACCGCGTCGTCGCCGGCCAGCGTGCCGGCCGTGGCGGTGACCACGACCATCGCCGAGCCCGGCCGCTCGCGCGACAACCCGATCGAAGCAACCTTCCTGTCGCGGCGGCTGCTCAACAAGCAGGGCTCGGAGAAGGAGACCTGGCATATCGAGTTCGATCTCGCCGGCGCCGGCCTCGACTATGTCGTCGGCGATTCCTTCGGCATCTTCGCCAAGAACGAGCTCGGCCTCGTTGATCAGATCATCGCAATGCTTGGCGCGGCGCATAATACGCCGGTCCGAGAGCGGACCCTGCGTGAGGTGCTGCACGAAGACGTCTCGCTCGGCGCCGCCCCCGATTCGCTGTACGAGCTTTTCTCCTACGTCTCCGGCGGCAAG
>NZ_JAFAVV010000189.1 GCF_019242285.1 Bradyrhizobium sp. | reverse complement strand
TCGAAGGTGGTGTCGACGGCGACCTCGTTCCCGGTGCAGTACAACAAGGCGATCGTCGGCCGCAACGCCTTCGCCCATGAGAGCGGCATCCACCAGGACGGCGTGCTGAAGGACGCGTCCACCTACGAGATCATGAGGCCCGAGATGGTCGGGCTGAAGCAGTCGTCGCTGGTGCTCGGCAAGCATTCCGGCCGTCATGCCTTCATCCACAAGCTGGAGGAGATGGGCTACAAGCTCGGCCCCAACCAGTTGGAGGACGCCTTCACGCGGATGAAGGCGCTCGCCGACCGCAAGAAGGACATCTATGACGAGGACATCGAGGCCCTGGTCGAAGGCGAGATGGCGGCCTCCCACGACCGCATCAAGCTGATGTCGCTGACGGTCATCGCGGGCACCCGCGGCCCGCAGCGCGCCACCATGAAGCTCGACATCGACGGCCAGGTCCGGATCGAGGAGGTCGAGGGCAACGGGCCGGTGGATGCGGTGTTCAACGCCATCAAGGCGCTGGTGCCGCACGAGGCCAAGCTGGAGCTCTACCAGGTTCACGCCGTCACCGAAGGCACCGACGCGCAGGCGGAGGTGTCGGTGCGGTTGAGCCATGACGGCCGCTCGATGACCTCGCGCGCCGCCGATCCCGACACGCTGGTGGCTTCCGCCAAGGCCTATCTCGGCGCGCTCAACAAAATCGTCATGAAGCGCCAGCGCGACACGGTGACCGCGGCCGCGAGCTGACGCGCGATGTCGTCGGAGTCGGAGGGCGGGCGCTAAGGCGCGGACGCGACGATGCGCAGCATCGCGCGGAGCGCCGTGCCCACCATTCTCTCGACAGCACTGCCTTGAAATGGTGGGCACGCTTCGGCCTTCGTGTCGGGCATCGAAGCAAGATGACGCCTAGCCCACCCTGTGCACCCTTTGCGCGACATCGCCCCGGAATGACGCGCAAAGTGGCTTTTGCGCTGCAGCATCAGCGTTTTAGGCCCCTTCTAACGATCGATGGCATTCGCGTCGGCTTCTCGCTATTGGTGCCTCTGGTATACAAGGCTGGAACCCCGCACCGGCGGTGGTCCCGAAACGTCCCCCGGGAGGCAACATGCGTCACCTGATTTTCGCCGCCCTATCGGTCGCGGCGGTATCCATGGCTGGTCAGGCGTCGGCCGCCGACCAGCCGATCGTCATCAAGTTCAGCCACGTCGTGGCGGCCGACACGCCGAAGGGCAAGGCCGCCGACAAGTTCAAGGAGCTGGCGGAGAAATATACCGACGTCAAGGTGAAGGTGGAGGTCTACCCGAATTCGACACTCTACAAGGACAAGGAGGAGCTGGAGGCGCTGCAGCTCGGCGCGGTGCAGATGCTGGCGCCCTCGAACTCGAAGTTCGGGCCGATCGGCATCAAGGAGTTCGAGGTGTTCGATCTGCCCTATCTGCTTCCCGATACCAAGACGCTGCGCAAGGTCACCGAGGGGCCGCTCGGCGCCAGGCTGCTCAAGCTGCTGGATTCCAAGGGCATGACCGGGCTCGCCTATTGGGACAACGGCTTCAAGGAGATGAGCGCCAACAAGAAGCTGCTGGCGCCCGCCGACTACAAAGGGCTGAAATTCCGCATCCAGTCGTCGAAGGTGCTGGAGGCGCAGTTCCGCGCGCTCGGCTCGATCCCGCAGGTGATGGCGTTCTCCGACGTCTACCAGGCGCTGCAGACCGGCGTGGTCGACGGGCAGGAGAACACCTGGTCGAACATCTACACTCAGAAGATGCACGAGGTGCAGAAATACGCCACCGTCACCAACCACGGCTACATCGGCTACGTCGTGGTCGTGAACAAGAAGTTCTGGGACGGCCTGCCGGCCGACATCCGCCCCGCCTGCGAGAAGGCGATGAAGGAAGCCACCGAGTTCGGCAACAGCCAGTCGGCCAAGGAGAACGACGGCGCGCTGGAGGAGATCAAGAAGGCCGGCAAGACCGAGATCATCACGCTGACGCCCGATCAGGACGAGGCGATGCGCAAGGCGATGATGCCGGTCTACAAGGACGTGGCCTCGCGCATCGGCCAGTCCCTGATCGACGAGATCCTGAAGGAGACGGGCCGCGGCCCGATCAACTGATCAGCAGCGTAGTGCGCTGATTGGCCGCGAGGGACCGCGGCCCGGAAGCGCTAGGAAGAAGCGGGTAGGAAAGGGCGCGTGATCGGGCGGCAGCGACGGCCGCCCGATCGTCATGGGGTCGTTTGATGTTCCTGAAAATTCTCGACCGGCTCGAGGAGATCATCATCGCCAGCCTGATGGGGGCTGCGACGGTGCTGACCTTCGTCACCGTCGTGCACCGCTATCTGGTCGATGTGCCGGTCCTGTATCCCTATCTGTTCGGCATCAACCTCGCCTGGTCGCAGGAGCTCTGCATCTACATGTTCATCTGGATGGCGAAGTTCGGCGCTGCCTATGGCGTCCGGACCGGCATCCATGTCGGCGTCGACGTCCTGATCAACCGCCTGGGCGATGCCTCGCGCAAATGGGTCATCCTGTTCGGCCTGCTCGGCGGGGCCGTGTTCACCGCGATCGTCGGCACCATGGGCGCCAAGTTCGTGCTCGAACTGATGAACACCGACCAGGTCTCGCCCGACATGGAGATTCCGAGCTGGATCGTCTACGCCTGCATCCCGCTCGGCTCGTATCTGATGTGCTTCCGCTTCCTGCAGGTGATGTGGGCCTATTTCTGGCACGGCGACCTGCCGCACCATGACGCCGTCCATGTCGACGACATCGAGGTCAGCCCGACCGCGCCGATCTCGGTCGGAGAAGCCTGATGAGCGCGGCGCTGATCTTCGGCCTGCTGTTCGCCCTGATGCTGACGGGCATGCCGATCTCGATCTCGCTCGGCCTGACGGTGCTGACCTTCCTGTTCACGATGACGGAAGTGCCGATCGAGAGCGTCGGCCTGAAGCTGTTTTCGGGCCTCGACAATTTCGGCATCATGGCGATCCCGTTCTTCATCCTGGCCGGCACCTTCCTGACCCGCGGCGGCGTCGCGCGGCGGATGATCGCGTTCACGACCTCCTTGGTCGGCCATCTGCCCGGCGGCCTCGGTCTCGCCGGCGTTGCGGCCTGCGCGATGTTCGCGGCGATCTCCGGCTCCAGCGTCGCCACCGTGGTCGCGATCGGCTCGATCATGATGCCGGCGATGGTGGAATACGGCTATCCGCGCCGGTTCGGCGTCGGCGTGATCTCGACCTCCGGCGCGCTCGGCATTCTAGT